>CAJQJL010000145.1 GCA_905478665.1 uncultured Flavobacteriales bacterium | reverse complement strand
AATTCTACCCAATAAAGTCCGTCTGAAGTCACTGAATACGAAGAGCTAAGGGATCCATCTTGCCAGAGATAACTGCCACCAGGTGTGTTGACATCCAGAACAACGCTAGCTCCAATACAAATTGTGGTGTCATTTCCAAGATTGACGTTTGGTGAAGGAGCCACAACAAGATCAATGGAATCTGTAAATGACCCACAACTATTTGAAACATTAAGCCAATAAGTCCCAGTTTGATTAACAACTAACGTATTTCCTGAAGAATTGTCCGACCAAAGCAACTGTCCGCTCAGAATTCCAGGATCCAAAACTAATTGCTGACCAATACAAAAGCTGGTGTCATTTCCTAGATCAATGTTGGGAGTCGCTTCTGTAATAACAATAATTGTATCTGAATTTGCACAGCCCTGCACGGTCAACTCCACCCAATATAGGCCATCTGTCGTCACTGAATACGAAGAGCTGAGCGATCCATCTTGCCAGAGATAGCTAGCACCAGGCGTGTTTACATCCAAGACTAAGTTTGAACCCAGGCAAATAGTGGTGTCGTTCCCTAAGTTTACCGCTGGAGGAGGTGCAGTTGAAATGACAAGTGTATCTGAAATGATTCCGCAGCTTGTAGTAACCTCAACCCAATATGTTCCAGTCTGGGTAGCAGTTTGTGAGTTTAACGTTGAACCATCTTGCCAAAGATAAGACGACCCCACAATATTTGAAGTCATAGTAACGCTTTGCCCCATACAAATACTGGTGTCGGCACCAATGTTCAAATTGTTTGGAGGAAGTACAGTAACGGAAAGGGTAATAACTGAGTCGCAATTGAAAGACAAAGCAATTGTATCATTGTAAATGCCAGTACTGGAATAATACTGACCATTGATGAGAAGACTATCACCGTAGCATAAATTGACGGTATTTGTTCCGTAGAAGGTTTGATAAGTAGGAAATAGGGTAACGATAGAATCCATATTAATCGAACAGCCCGAAATCGTATTATTGGACAGGATTTCAAATTGAGTCGTATCAGTCACGAATCCCGTATAGAAGGTAAGGGGACCACAATTGCCCAACTGAGGACTTCCAATATTGGTGGCATTGGTGATATCAATCAATTGATATACAGCATCTGGCTCAGAATTGTAAAGGGTTATTACAGCAGAATCGCCAGCACACCCTTGAAAATTCTGAACGTCAAGTGAGGGGGGAAGGCAACTTTGGTAAACATCCTGAATTTCATCACTCGTAAGTGCAATATCATAGACGCGAACTTCATCAACAGTGCCATCGAAGGTACTAGACCAACCAGAAACTGGAGATCCTGCACCGATAGTTGTCGTATAATTTATTAGAGGATCAAAGCTGGCAGAACTCGGATAGTCAATCGTCATAATTGTACTAAACTCTTGACAGTTGACATAGAGTTTAACAACTCTGTTCTCGGAACTGTTGTTTTGTACTGTCACAGCCACAAATGTTTCGGTGCCATTTGGAATCAATATTGATGGTTCGGTGTACCTATCTCCAGTGGAGAAACCAGTACAATTGATATGATTATTTATCTGACAGCTCAAGGTTGGCACATTGTATTCTCCTAATCCGAACTGCGCCATTGAGTAGCCGCGATATGTGGAGACACATTGTTCTCTGATTGAAAAAATACTCATCCAATCAACTTGTGCATTCGGGTTAATCCATGCAGTTACTGTATAATCGTTTGTTAAGTTAAGTGTAGGATTTATCTGGACGTAATCGTCCACGCCATCAAATGAGAGTCCCTGCCCGCATTGAGATCCTACATAGGACGCCCCCACCAAATTTGCAGAATAGGTCGGGTCGCCATAGTTTGTGATATCGCCATCAAAAGGAAAATATAGGAGCAAATTGTTAGAAGGAGGAATGGATGTTTCACCCAAATCAAGAGGGCACTGTGCATTTAATGAAAGACCAAATAAGAAGATCAACAGTATATTCTTAGCTATGTGTAGTGAGGCTCTCAACTTGTTGCAAAGGTAGAAATTATCCTATTCAAATGGACTCCATAAAATTAATATAGGCTTCTATTTGGATATTTCCTGGCTAAACTATCACTCAGGCAGTTTAAAAAGCGGATTGTAAATGATCCCAATGCAGTTGCCCCAAGGATCTTTCACAGTTGCTGTCATTAATTCGCCACCCACATTGAAAGGAGCTTCGTTCTCCGTTGCTCCCAATTCTAGCAATTTGGTATAGCTGGCATGAATGTCTTCAACGCCCCAATAAGCGACAACGCTTTCTGGTTTATTTGTCGTTGGATTTTCCTCGGGTTGGAGTCCAAGTTCATAACCACCAATATTAAACCCAACGTAAAAAGGTTCATCAAAATAGGCTGGAATACCAAAGGCTTGTGCATACCAGTTGCGCGCTTTATCTATGTCACCTACTTTGTAAATAGTCGTTCTTAATCCTAGCATGACTTACTGTTTCATAAATTTCACACTGTGAATTGTGTTATCATTTAGGACCCGAAGAAAGTATACGCCAGAAGGGAGCTTCGATACGTCCAATTCTGCTTGTGGTTGATTAAAAAACGCTACGGTCTTACCATAACTGTTTTGAATTTCAACGGTAGTCCCAAGTTGCATATCAATCCCTTCTAGTTGGATTACAGATTGTGCTGGGTTTGGATAAACGTGTAATGTCACAGCATCCAAACCTTCAACATTCGCACTAATTTTTCCGTAAATATCATACTGTGCAAAAAACTCCCAGATCTTTTCTGAAGCACTTATGTCGTAATTCGTGGTTCCTAAAGCAACTGGTGCTCCTGGCCAAGTGTGCCCACCTAAATTGATTCGATAATGCTCTACCTCCACACCGCTGTTTCCATTCTCATAAACGAAATGCGTCGCGGTGCAACCATCGCCCAACACGAGATCAGGAACTGCTGTTTCAATTGGCGTCACATCGCAGACATTGTTATTTACCCAATACGCAAGAACGCTTGATATCGGTGAGATGTTAACATTTCCAGTATATGGAACAACAGCATCCGCTGTCCCGTGAATTTCCATCACAGGCATAGGATGTTGTGGATTGCAGTTCAAGGATTGACCAGTGTTCATTGACCCTGTAACAGAAGCAATTGCTGCTATTCGGTCACTTAGTGAGCACGCAAGCGTATAGCTCATAAAACCACCATTTGACATTCCTGTGCTGTAAACACGATCCTGATTAATAGAATATTGCGCTGAAAGTGAATCAATGAGTGCTGCCGTAAATCCAATATCGTCTACTGTTCCACCCCAGTCTGCATTCCAATAGGTTTGATTGCTTCCGTCAAGTGTTCCCTCTGGGTGAACTAACAAAAAACCTGCTGTATCGGCAATTGGTCGAAAGTCACCATAAAATAGTTGCTCTGTTGCGTTACTCGTATAGCCATGAAAGTTCAGAACTAAGGGAGCGTCTGTTCCAGCAGAATAAGATGCAGGAATGTATAAAATGTAAGATCGCTGTAGCCCATCATGCATGATAGAACTTGTAATTGTCTGTTGAGCATTAACTGCTGTGATTCCGAGAATAAAAAGTATGGATAGTAGGATTTTCATGCATTAAAGATAGGCATTGTTCTACGATTCTCACAAAAGATCAAACTAATAAGTTAATGACAATTTAGGTTTATTAGAATGACAAATATCATTGGAAAATGGACTGATTATGAAGACCTTAGTAGGTAGTATTAACCATTAAATTAGTTGAAATGACATTGATTAAGAGAAATTTTCCAGGTTTTGGCAGTCTGACTAACTTCTTCAATGATGATTGGTTTGACAAGAGGTTTGAGTCGTGGTCACCAGCGGTTAATGTAGCCGAAAGCGATTTGAATTATGAGATTGAAGTTGCGGCTCCGGGCATTAAAAAAGAAGATTTTGATGTTTCCGTTGAAAATGGGATTTTGTCCATTGTTGGGAAATCCGAAAAAGAACATGAAGAGAAGGAGAAGAACTATACCCGCAGGGAATTCAGTTCACAATCCTTTCAAAGAAGGTTTCCTGTTCCAGAAGATGCAGACCCAGAAATGGTAGAAGCAAAACACGAAGATGGTGTTTTGCACATTACACTGCATAAACGCACTGCTGATCAACGCCCAAAGAAAGGGGTGGAGGTCAAGTAGTTAAAATCAGAAGGGCGTGCGTAAAGTGCGCCCTTTTTTTATGAGAAATTCACAATAACTCAGAGGTACTTTTGAGGCAATTCATGGGATTTGATTACTTTAACGCTTCTAAATCAAAACCATGAAAACTCCCTTATTCCTTCTCGCTTTTTTTATGTCTTTTGGGCTCTTTGCGCAGGACACATATTTGCATTGTGGTCAATTAATTGACACACGAAATGGTCAATTGCTGAAAGAGATGACAGTAGTTGTGAGTAACAATGAAATAATAAAAGTTGAGAAAGGATTCCTTAAACCCAAGTCAAAAGACGATGAGGTAATTGATTTAAAATCCAAGACTGTAATCCCAGGGCTAATTGATATGCATGTGCATATGGAGGAAGAGTCCAATCCGAATTCGTACGTGGAGCCTTTTACCATGAACAAGGAGGATATAGCATTTCGCTCAACCCAATATGCGGAGCGAACCTTAATGGCTGGATTTACTACTGTTCGAGATTTAGGAGGCTCTGGAGTGAACACGGCTTTGCGCGATGCGATTGACAAGGGTTGGGTTATTGGTCCGAGAATTTATTCTGCAGGAAAAGCAATTGCATCAACGGGTGGTCATGCGGATCCTACCAATGGATGGATGGACGATATTGTTGGAGATCCAGGTCCAGAGAAAGGTGTGGTAAATGGAATTGAAGACGCTCGAAAGGCAGTTCGGCAACGTTACAAAAATGGAGCAGACGTTATAAAAATCACAGCAACAGGTGGAGTGTTAAGCGTTGCAAAAAGCAGTTCCAACCCTCAGTTTACCTT
The DNA here is from genome assembly GCA_905478665.1 of uncultured Flavobacteriales bacterium. GTDB lineage: Bacteria > Bacteroidota > Bacteroidia > Flavobacteriales_D > Crocinitomicaceae > UBA4466. The sequence goes on along the minus strand of CAJQJL010000145.1, from coordinate 3,501 downwards.
TGAAGAAATTCAGGCGATTTGTACAATTGCTAGGGACTACGGAATGCATGTCGCAGCTCACGCCCATGGGGATGAAGGAATGAAGCGTGCAATTTTGGGAGGCGTAAAAACCATTGAGCACGGGACAATGATGAGCGAAGAAACGATGGACTTAATGGTGAAACATGGAGTATACCTTGTTCCAACTTTAACTGCAGGAAAGGAAGTAACGGCCAATGCGAAAATTGAAGGCTATTTTCCAGCAATTGTTGTCCCTAAAGCCTTGGATGTTGGACCTAGAATTCTAGGAACCTTTGGTAAAGCGTATAAAAAAGGGGTGAAAATTGCCTTTGGAACTGATGCTGGCGTTTTTAAGCACGGAGAAAATGGGCGTGAGTTCGCCTATATGGAAGAAGCTGGAATGCCAGCTATGGAAGTTATTCAATCTGCAACATTCACAAATGCTCTGGTGCTCGAAAATGAAAAAATTGGAGTGATTGAAGTAGGAGCCTTCGCAGATATTATCGCCGTTGACGGAAACCCATTGGAGAAGATTGATGTCATGACAAATGTTGTTTTTGTCATGAAGAATGGGGTTGTTTATTTGAAGTAGTCAGATTTTGTGATGTCCTCCCCCCAGCCCCCCTCCAAAGATGGAGTTTGGTTCCTTGGATTTTTCTCGTAAATAGTTTCCCTCTAGATCTCCTGCAAAGAGGAGTTTGGACTCATATTATGTTTCTAAGTACCGCGTTTCCCCCTTTGGAGGGGGGCTGGGGGAGGAGTTTAATTATTCCGAATGTAAAAATCTTCTGCGAACCCAATAAATCTGACATCCTAAATTCCCAAAACGTCACCCATCTCAACAATGCTTTAAATGACCCCATAGCAATTTTGAACCCTATACAAGATGGAATGCTTCGCTTTACATCGCACGTTACGTTGGATGCTGTATCCCTTTACGATCTTCGAGGGTCTGTTCTCTTCGAGCAGAATTATTTTTCTGGAAGCGAACTAAAGTTGAATGTATCTGGAGGGATTTATCTTCTTCGACTTAATTCGGACGAAGGTGAGTCAACACAAAGGGTTTTGGTTCGCTGATCAACTAAGCGAAATTCAATCCTACATTTCGCTCGTTCCAAACTTATCGATGAAAACGGCACCAGTGGCCTTTCTCACTTTTGTTTGGGCACCATATGTGAAGGCGATCAACAAAAGTCCACCGAATAAAAGTCTCGCCCAAAATGAAGGGATGGCATTCATCAATTGGACTCTTCCTTTTTTCTCAAAAACTCTTACCCAAACACCAACGGTTCCCGATTTCTTAACTTCAAGATACTGGAAGCCTAACAATGGGTTTTTCTTAATTTCTGTTGTGTATTCAGGTAATTCAGATCGAACGGCATCTTGCATCGCCTCGAAAGTCATTTCAGGAGTATAGGTAATTTTCATTTTTTGTAGATTAGGGTTGGCTAAATATAGAAAGTTTTTTATTGAAATTCAGCCTGATAAGGCTCAATTAATTCCAGTTGAAGAAATCATTTCCTTGCACGGACTCCAAGAATATTCGGCGCAGGTTATCCAGTCGTTTTTGCGAAGCAGAATCCCCTTTCATTGCAGCTTCTTTCGCGGCATAATAGTGGTTCATAGTTTCCCCAAATAAGTCTTGATCCAACTTGTTTTTGATTTCAGCGATTTTTGCGTTTATCTCAATGAGAAAGTGCTCGATGTCTCCCAGTTCTTTTTCTTCTTCATCAGAAGCTCCTTTTTTCTTCATGAGGTCGAGGTAACGCGGAAGAATTTCCCCTAGAATGGAGTTGAACTGTTCAAGTTCGCGGTTCAGCAATTTTTTATGATCGTCAAGACTCATACAAAGGTTTGGTATGTGTAAAGTATTAAAATTTTGATATCCTGCCAAAGCACTTAGGGCAATTTTAATATTTCCTTGTCCCCACTGTACATTTCCGTATTTTTGAAGACCATGGCAGGTATTTACATACATATTCCTTTCTGCAAACAACAATGTTCTTATTGTGATTTTCACTTCAGCACCACCTTTGAAGTATATCGAAAGGAAATGATTGCAAGTATTTGTGTGGAACTGAAAAAACGTTCAGATTACCTTGAAAACAAAACGGTGAACACGATCTATTTTGGGGGTGGAACACCTAGCTTGTTATCGGTTGAAGAATTGACACACATTCTTGAGGAGGCGCGTGGGCATTATTCCGTGGATAGTGAAGTGGAAATTACGCTGGAAGCAAATCCAGATGACATAACAGATATTGGTTTGGATCAATGGGCGGATTCTGGGGTCAACCGTTTGAGTATAGGGTTACAGTCCTTTAAACAAAGTGATTTGGAATGGATGAACCGGGCACATACGGTTGAAGAAGCACTTAGTTGTGTCCAAAAATCTCAGAACAAGGGATTCACAAATCTGACCGTGGATTTAATATACGGCCTTCCTCATTTGACAATGGAAGAATGGGAATCACATATTCAACGCGTAATTGATATGCAAGTTCCACACATCTCCGCATACTGTCTGACGGTAGAAGGAAAAACAGCATTGAACAATTGGGTAGAGAAAGGAAAAATTTCGGTTGCATCGGAAAATGAGCAGTCAGATCAGTTTCTACGTTTACTTGAAATGATGCAAGAGAACGGGTATGAGCAATATGAAATTTCTAATTTTTCTAAAAGTGGATTTGAATCAAAGCATAACTCAAACTATTGGAAAGGGGAGTGGTATGTAGGGATCGGTCCTTCTGCACATTCCTTTAATGGGAAATCGAGAAATTGGAATCTTTCTAACAATCGGGGGTATATGAAGGCCATCGCAGCGAACGAAGACACCTTTGAAACGGAATTGTTAAGCGACGCAGATCAGTTTAATGAAGCCATTCTCACTGGTTTGCGCACACGATATGGTGTTCCACTTGCTCAGCTAAATAGCAAGTTCAGCACAAAAAGTGCTTTCGTTGCCAATTATGAGAACTTCATCACCAAGGATTGGATGTATAAAAAAGAGAATTCACTTTTTCTAACCACAGAAGGAAAATTGCGCGCCGATTATATCGCTTCGGAATTATTCGTAGAGGACTTCTGAATAAAAAAAATCAATTATCTTCAAACTCGATTAAAAATCGAATGGCAAAGAGGCAGGAAGAAATACCGTTTACTGGGTGGAAAGGATTTACCAAACACTGGAGAAATGACGTAGTTGCAGCGATCAGTGTATCACTGGTGGCACTACCACTTTCCTTGGCGATTGCCGTTGCCTCAGGCATCCCTCCAATTGCAGGTTTGATTACCGCTGTTATCGGTGGGTTGGTAACAACGTTCTTTAGAAGTTCTGCCTTGTCAATTAATGGTCCTGCAGCTGGATTGATTGGTGTTGTGTTGGCTGGGGTTATCGCAATGGATGACGGCTGTGGACCAGTACAGGCGTATCGTTATGTGTTGGCAGCCATTATTCTTGCGGGTGCTTTGCAGGTGGTTGTTGGACTTCTCAAAATGGGA
>CAJQJL010000144.1 GCA_905478665.1 uncultured Flavobacteriales bacterium | reverse complement strand
CAAACTGGGACTTATTGGCTTAATGTTTCAAATAGTTGTGGGTCATTTACAGATTCCATTGATCTTGTTGTGGCTCCTTCACCAAACGTCAATCTTGGAAATGACAACACAATTTGTATTGGAGCTAGCGTTGTTCTGGATGTCAACACACCTGGTGGCAGTTATCTCTGGCAAGATGGATCCCTTAGCTCTTCGTATTCAGTGACTTCAGACGGACTTTATTGGGTAGAATTAACTGTGCAAGGCTGCGCGAATTCAGATACAATAAACGTTACTACAGAAGCAGTTCCCCTCGTTGACCTAGGAAATGATACCAGCTTTTGTAGTGGGCAGCAGTTGGTTTTGGACCCTGGAATTATAAATGGACAGTTGCTTTGGTCAGACAATTCCTCGGGAAATACCCTTGTCGTGAATCAAACGGGTACTTATTGGTTAGCTGTTATGAATGCCTGCGGGACGATAACAGATTCCATTGATGTTGTGGTGGTTCCCAATCCAATTGTCGATTTGGGCAATGATACAACATTATGCTCCGGGACAACGCTTGAACTTAATGCTTCCCAGGTTAATGCGAATTATGTTTGGCAAGATGGAAGCACAGCATCCAATTTTATTGTTACTCAAGGTGGTATCTATTCTGTGATCGCATCAATCGGGGGTTGTTCAGCGACTGACCAAATTTCAGTTAGTTATATTAATCCTCCTTATGTTAACCTTGGAAACGATACAACAATTTGTATTGGTTCGAACCTCTTCTTAACGGTTGTTGATCAAAGTGCTGGAATTTCTTGGAACAATGGAAGTTCAGAGCCTACGTTACTTGTAAATTCTGAAGGGATATATAGCGTTAACCTTCAGCATCAATGTGGCAGCGCGACGGATACAATTACAATTTTTACCCGAGAATGTTTTTGTTCGTTGTATGTGCCGAATAGTTTCACACCAGATGGAAACGAATTTAACCAAACCTTCGGGCCAAAATCGGACTGTCCAATGTTCGAATTTGAACTTGTGATCTATAATCGCTGGGGTCAACTCATCTTTACTTCAAATGATCCAAACGGATTTTGGGATGGAACATACCTCAGTAAAAAGGCGCAGAATGGTGTTTACACTTATAAAATAACATACGCATATGAGAGCGGCGAAGGGCAAATTATCACTGGACACGTTGCATTGATTCGCTAAATGAAAATTCTTTAATAAATTACACCCGATTTTATTACCCACCAAAATTCACAAATGAAAACAACTGTCTTTTTATCACTTGCATTTGTGCTTTGCTCACAAGTAAGCCTCGCTCTTAATCCTTCACGAACGTATAAACAACTTCCTGAAAAGTACAACATGGTTTACAAAGAAGTGAAGGTGAAAACAGTGGATGGCGCACAGTTAAATGTGTGGGATTTTCCCGCGAAAAATGCGTCATCGACACAATTGGTTTTGATTGCGCACAACGGTGAAGGAAACATGGCCGATTACCTTAGAAGAGTTGATCAGTTTTTAAGTTCAGGTGTTAGCGTGGTAATTTTTGACTACAGAGGTTTTGGAGAAAGCAGTGAGTTTGAAATTGACAGAAACATGTACATCTATCCACATTTTCAGAAGGACATGGAGGCAATGATTGATTACTGCAGAAAACAACATTCCGCAACCTTTAATTTGTATGGTTGGGGAATTGGCGCAGGACTTTCGCTCGGTGTTGGATACAGTCGTCCAGAAATCAAGAAAATAATTGCCGATACTCCTTTTCTCTCGATGGAAGATTTGGAAGAACGTTTTTCAAGTTGGGACGAGCCCATGGAAGTTCCATTTGCAGGATACGAAAAACGTTATGAGCCAATTTATGCTGTGCAAAATCCTCCAGGGAAGAACTTACAGAAGGTAGTACTCATAATTGGAAGTAACCATGCACTGTATAAATCTAAGGATCTCCAAAGCTTAATTAGCGCAAACAAAAAGATCTTCGCCAAAGAAGTTTTCGTGGTCGAAAATCCTGATCGTAAAGACAATTTTCGGATAAACAAAGCAGCTTATTTCAAATTGATTAATTCGTACATCGGAGAAACAGAGAAGAACTAAACGTTTCGTTGCCGTAATTAAAAACACCCTTAACTATGGGAGAAATGAGCTTACATATTTTCCGTCAAGAAGATCGCACTGTTAACCATTGGTCTGGTGGTACAACAACGGAACTTTACATCCATCCAAAATCGGCTACCTATGCCAAAAAGGATTTTGACTTTCGGCTTAGTATCGCGACCATTGAAGTGGAAAAGTCCATTTTTACACCCCTTGCTGGTGTCGATAGAACAACACTGATTTTGGACGGTGTGATAGAACTAACTCATGAAGGACGCTATTCCAAAACCTTAAAGAAATTTGATTTTGACAGCTACGAAGGTGCTTGGAATACATCTTCAATTGGAAAATGTACAGATTTCAACGTGATGACCCGTGGAAAAGTTACAAGCACCATTGAGCACAGAACGCTTAAGAAGGGAAAAGTTTTTGAGCTAATACCAAAGGGCAAAGAGGCAATGCAATTCATCTATATTCATGAAGGAGAAGCTGTTCTTTTTGACCAAATACAAATGCAGCCTCTTCCTACTGGATCGTTGGTTTCATTCGAGAATTTTTCGGAGAAGGTGAGATTAGAAGCTAAAGGCACGGTTGAACTTCTCATAATTGATCTCATTCTCTAATAATTTCGGGAATTCACTTAGTTTATATTCAAGTATTTATACTTGAAACTGTTAAGTGTGGTTTTCGTATTTTTGAGGGAACCTAAATCTAATTTTGTCCGATCACATCCGTAAATATTGCTACTTCAGAATTGTTGTCATTAGTGTATTCATTTTGACGGCTGCCCGAGTTCATTGTCAAAACGACATTGAATGGAACCTCGGAACCTACCCTAGTGTTGATTTTACAGATCAAGAATATGAAACACTAAAAGACCTAAGTGAAGAATATTATGGCCAGACGAAACTAAAGAGTATTAAACATTTTCCCTTTTTCGTTCTTTCACAAGATGAAAACTGGCCTTCAGGTTCATGGGGAAGAGGTTACTTTACAGATATCGCAAAAGAAAGCGTTGAGTCTTTTCTTGATAACACCCTCCAAGATCAGCCTATAGCTTGTCACCCTTTGTACAGAAAAACAAGCAAATTTGGAAGAGGACATCTTCATTTGTTTCATCTTTCTGATGATAACGCCCATCTTCAATTCGTGAAAGACGGAGTTGACTATTTGTTAAAGGAAGTCCATAAAAATGGTGGATACATACAGTGGAACAACAGATGTTCCAAAACAGACACTAGTCATGCTGGTAAAAATGGTGCTTGCTATGAAAACCATCCCGATTTATACCCATCGTCGTACGCCTTGCGTTTTCTATGTGAAGTGAGCCTTTCTGGAATCAACTATGAAAATACTAACGTCAACGAAGCAATTGTAAAAACAGCAGACTTTCTCATCGAGAAAATGAATTCTGAGGGATTAGGGAACTCCAACAATAAGGGACTGGTTTCATGGGCATTGGCAGGCTCCTACAAAGTAACGCTTGACTGCAAATATTTGAATGCTGCAAAACAAATTTGTACTAGTCTAATTGAATCGCAAACCGTTGTTAACGGAATTGAGCATGGAATATGGAAAACTGGAGGTCTTGAATATAATTTTGACGACGGGATCCATGACGACGGAATTTTTCAGTATTATCACGATACCAGAATCTACTATCATTTTATGGCCGTGCGCGGGATGATAGAGACCTTGAGTATTGTTCAAGATGAAGATGAAAGCTTCAAAGAACGTTTGGTGTTCTCCATAAAAAGTGCAATCAATCATGTATTGAACTACCGCATAAATCAATCAGACGGTCTGAACTTATACGCCACGAGTGATGCTGGCACAACGGTTAATTTTACACCATTTTTCTCCGACAGATTGTCTGGCGAATATGTGGAGCCCATTATGCTCCTGGCCAAGTATACACTGGATAACCAAAAATACTTCAACGCTGAAGAAAGAGAAACCCTAATCAATTTTGCCAATAAACTTGCCAAGACAATGCAAGATCGCCTTGTCTTTTCAGACGATGAATCTTTCAAACGAAATCTGATCACGGGAATTGGCTATTATGCGAGATACAAAAAGGCTATAGAAAATGATGACCAAGTGCTTCAATGGAATAATACGCAATCTACTCTCGAGTTCGAAAGCACTGAAGGAAATTACGTTTCAGGTGACTTTGACAACGACGGCAACGAAGACGACATTGCCACTTTTAGTCATAACCAGTTGGATGGGACAAGCATTCATGTTTGGAATTCAACAGGTGTTGCATTCGTTAATCAAGATCCGAATGGATGGTGGTCAAGTGGCAATTTTAATCTTGAAAAGGCTGCAAAAAAAATCGTTTCGGGCGACTTCGACAATGACACATTCAAGGATGATATCGCAGCGTTTTATGATACTGGCAATGGGCAAACCAATATTCGTGTTTGGCTCTCGACTGGAAGTTCTTTTGTTTATCAGGGTGATGCAGGTTGGGAGGCGCAGCTGAGCTACAATTCGGATAAAATTAAATGGCGCGTAGTAAGCGGAGATTTTGACGGGGATAATTTCGATGACGATATTGCTGCACTATACGCGGTTGATAGCGGGGGAACGAGACTTGACACCTGGATCTCAGACGGAAATTCATTTAACTATCAAAACGCTGGTTGGTGGAACAGCTCAAGTTATAACGCCAATAAGGTGACTGGCAGGGTTCTCAGTGGCGACTTTGATCGAGATGGGGACTTTGATGATATTGGTGCATTTTACGATGCTGGAAATGATGTAACCAAGGTGCATGTGTGGAGTTCAAACGGAAGTTCGTTCGATTATCAGGATTCGGCGTGGTGGTCCAAAACAGGATACCCCGCAAGCAAGCTAACAGGAAGAGTAGTAGCTGGCAATTTTGACGGCGATAAATACAACGACAACATTGCTGGATTTTACGATGTTGGAAACAATAAGTCCCAAATTCACACTTGGAGTTCGAATGGTGGATCACTAAACTATTCTGGAAATCAAGGCTGGTGGGAATCAACGAATTACAATTCCGCAGATATTAGTGGAAAAATTGTAGGAATCAATTTTAATGATGCTCTCAATCTTGACCACATCGCAGTCTTTAACAATCATGGGAAATACAACCCAAGAATTCATGTATGGAAGTCTCAAGGGAGCTCGTTTTACTATACTGGAGATGATAGTTGGTGGCTCACATGTGCTTATAACCCTCCTATAACTTTTGATGGAATTCCCTTAGAAGATGATGATGAGTGGGATTTCGAGTATAAAGCATCTATTTACCCAAATCCTACGGTTCCAGAGAAAAACGAGCTAAATATTGAAATTGAAGGTTTTGATGGCGGTACCATTGACTATGAAATCACTTCACTATCTGGTGTTCATGCCGAGAAGGGTACAACAGAAAAAACCGTAAATGTGAGTAATTTGGAAGATGGATTCTACATCGTCGTGTTCACATACAAGGATCAGAAATTTAAGTATCGATTTATCAAGCTCTGATTAGCTTTTCAATTACTACTTATTATTTTTCACCAACCATTTCTTTCTCTCCACCAAATTCAGTTGTTAAAGCTTCGATGTAAACATTAAGCTGCTCCCATTTGGCAAGCCCGATAAGAAGCAACAATTTCAGAAATATGTTCAACCATTGCATCCATAGAAAATGGTTTTAAGAGAAAATCTATAGCACCACGCTCCAGACATTTCATCCTATAAGCAGCAGAGCTATTCGTAGAAGTAATAATTAGCGGAACATGCGACACCGTTGGGTTGCTCTTTATAAAATTTATAGAACTGATATAAGGACACTCATTTAAACCGTTAGAATCGCAAATTATCACGTCAGGTTTAAAATTAATAGCTTCCCTTATACCATTTAAATAGTCTGAAGAAGTTAACACGTCACACTGGTATAATTCAAGCATTTCTGCAAAATTTTCTCTATTTTCTAATGAAGAATCAATTACTAGGATTTTACTCTTAAGTATCATAAGCTGTTAGTTTCAAGTGGAATACAATGATCGAAAAAAAGCTAATCTTAGTATGCCCATTTCTTTCCCAACGTTTAGATTCAGTTTCCCAACGTAAACAAAACAACTTTTGCGGCTAATAAAATAGCCGTCTCTGTAGAACAGAAACGGCCTTTTTTTATAATTCAAAGCATATCTCGACTACACTTTGACAGGCTCAGTGTGTCTCTAAACATTATTATCCTACAAATCAAACTTGATTCCCTGCGCTAGTGGCAAGTCGTCTGTGTAGTTGATTGTATTCGTTTGTCTTCTCATGTAGATTTTCCAAGCATCAGATCCAGACTCACGTCCGCCACCAGTTTCTTTCTCTCCACCAAACGCTCCACCAATTTCAGCACCAGATGTTCCGATGTTCACGTTAGCAATTCCGCAATCAGATCCTGAACACGATAAGAATGCTTCAGATTCTTTCAAGCTGTTCGTCATAATCGCTGACGACAATCCTTGTGGTACATTGTTTTGAATAGCAATTGCATTCTCAACATCTCCTGAATACTTCATGATGTACAAAATCGGAGCAAATGTTTCGTGCTGAACAATAGCAAACTCGTTTTTCGCTTCTACAATTGCAGGCTTCACGTAGCACCCAGACTCATATCCTTCTCCTTCGTAAACTCCACCTTCAACTAAGATTTTTCCACCTTCTGCTTTTGCTTTCTCAAGTGCTGACAAATATGCGTCAACAGCATCTTTATCGATCAATGGTCCAACGTGATTAGATTCATCCAATGGATTACCAACTTTCAATTGTCCGTATGCGTTCACAATCGCGTTCACAAATGTATCGTATACATCTTCATGAATGATCAATCGTCTTGTTGAAGTACAGCGTTGTCCACCTGTTCCAACTGCTCCAAATACTGCTCCCGGAAGAACAATTTTCAAATCTGCACTTGGTGTAATTATGATTGCGTTATTTCCTCCAAGCTCTAAAAGAGACTTTCCTAAACGAGCACCAACTGCTTTACCAACAGCCTTACCCATTCGTGTAGATCCTGTTGCTGAAACCAAAGGAATCCGTTTGTCTTCTGACATCAAAATTCCCAAATCAGCACCACCGATTACCAAACCAGAAACTCCTTCAGGAACTCCGTTTGCATCGAATACTTCTTTTGTGATTTGTTGACAAGCAATTGCTGTAATCGGTGCCTTCTCAGATGGCTTCCAAACACAAACATCACCACAAACCCATGCAAGCGCTGTATTCCAATTCCAAACCGCAACTGGGAAGTTAAAGGCTGAAATAATTCCAACAATTCCAAGTGGGTGATATTGTTCGTACATTCTATGTCCTGGTCGCTCAGAGTGCATTGTTAAACCATGCAACTGACGTGAAAGACCTACTGCAAAATCACAGATATCAATCATTTCTTGTACTTCACCCAATCCTTCTTGATATGATTTTCCCATTTCGTAGGAAACCAATTTCCCTAATGGTTCTTTGTACTCACGTAACTTTGTCGCGAGTTGACGAACAACCTCACCACGTGCTGGTGCCGTCCACTTTCTCCACTTAAGGAATGCCTCTTGTGCTTTAAGAACTACTGCTTCGTAATCAACTTCTGTTGCAGCGTTTACTGTTGCAATTACATTTCCATCTACTGGAGAAACAGATTCAATCTTTTCTCCACGTGTGTTGAACCAATGCCCACCTGTTGATGCTCCATTGTTCACTTCCTCAATACCTAATTGAGTAAGAATTTCTTTCATTCCTAGGTCTGTTAATACTTCAGCCATGAGACTCTATTTATATTTGTTAATTAATTCGTTTCTAGGGCAAAATTACGTTAAATAATTGATTCAATCCTTGCCTTGCCACATCCAATATACTCCTGCGGTCAATGCGCCTAAGGTTGTCGCCACGAGATAAAGCCAAAGGTGCTCCGTATGTCCTGACACGACTGCAGGTGCCAAACTTCTAAATGGATTCATACTTGCGTTTGAAATTGGACCCGCATACAAGGCTTCCAATCCAACTGTTGCACCGATTGCGATGGGTGCAAAATATTGCTCAATTCTTCGTCCTTGTGAGGTTAACAAAATCACGATCATCAACATAAATGTGAGAATGAATTCCAAAACAAAAGATTGCATCTCCGAACCTTGAGGCAGGGATGAACCGAGTAAATCATTCTTTGGAAACAATTGTTGTAAGGTTAAGCTAGCTAAAAAAGCCCCGACTAGCTGGGCGCCTATGTATGGCAAGAGTTCCTTTTTTGGATGGAGCTTTAATACGATCAGTGTTATCGTAACTGCAGGATTCATGTGTGCCCCTGAAATTCTTCCGTAGGCAAAAATCATGATTGTGACAATTAACCCCCATGCAGCAGCAACTCCGACATGACTTATTGCTCCAACTCCATCAACACCCGCTTCTGTATTGATGACCATTGCCCCTGTTCCACAAAATATGAGGAAGAAGGTCGCTATTACCTCAGCTACATACCTTTTCATAAGTATGCTGAAACAAATTCTTTACAATACAGTTTCACCATATCACGTACCTCATCAAATTGAGCATTCACCTCTTCTTCCGTTCCCTCAGCTTTTGCAGGGTCGGGAAAGTTCTTGTGAAAACGAAACGCATTCGATGGGAAATAAGGACATCGTTCCTTCGCGTTGTCACAAACAGTAATGATGTAATCGAACTCAACATTTCCGTATTCATCTACATGATTCGATGTGTTGTTGGAAATGTCGACGCCATCCTTTCGCATTGTTTCGATCGCCTTTGGATTCACTCCATGGGTTTCAACACCCGCACTGTAGACTTTCGTTCCTTCTGGAGCAAATTCCTTTAAATAACCGTCAGCTATTTGGCTTCGGCAACTGTTTCCAGTGCAGAGAACTAATATGTTTTTATTCATTCTGATTTAATTAAGGGGTACTTCGAGAGCCTCAACTAAATTGAGAACACAGTAGACTGAGGCTCTCGAAGTCTACTGTAATCATTGGTAATCGAGCGCAGTCGAGATTAGCAACATCCTGAACCAGGCGCACAATTATTCGGTTTACGCCCATAAACTGTGATACTGTATATTCCAAAATCTCCATCCTTGTACTGTTGAATTTCATCATCCGACAGGTAATTTTTCAAAATCTCATCCGGCAAAATAACGGGCTTTTCCTTTTGAATGGAAACCGCCTCGAATCCTGTGTTCATGATAATGTTCATGTAATCAGTTTGCTGAATCGCACCTGAAACACAACCCGCGTACATTTCTGCATCGTTTTTCAATCCTTCTGGTAATTCTCCCTTCAAGACAACATCGGAAACACTGAAATGTCCACCTGCTTTCAGCACGCGCATTGTTTCACTAAATGCCTTTTGTTTATCTGGCACAAGGTTCAACACGCAGTTACTTACAACAACATCAATTGAATTTCCTCCAATTGGCATGTTTTCAATATCTCCTTGACGGAATTCGACATTGTTGAAACCAAGTTTATCGGCATTTTCACGCGCTTTATTGATCATCGTTTCAGTGAAATCTAAACCAATCACTTTACCATTTTCACCTGTAATTGCACGCGATACGAAACAATCGTTTCCAGCTCCTGAACCTAAATCAAGAACTGTATCTCCTTCATTAATTTGAGCAAATTCAGTTGGTAAGCCACAGCCTAAACTCAAGTCGGCATCTGCATTGTACCCATCTAATTTTGTATAATCTTCAGAGAAGATGGTGTAATCAACGCCACAATCTGACCCAACTCCGCAGCATGAAACGGCATTGTCTTCTTTAGACTGTAATGCAATTTCTGAATACTTCTCTTTTACTGTGTTCTTTAATTCTTCTGATGTTTTCATTGTGTTTAACTATTAAATGTTCGTTAGCAGCAATCTGAATCTGTACAGTTTGCCGAGTTGAATAATTCGTTTAATTGATCCTTAAGTTTATTCCAATTATCTTGATTGATACAATAACACATACTTGTTCCCTCAATGGTTCCTTGAATTAAACCAATGGATTTGAGTTCTTTCAAATGTTGAGAAATTGTTGATTGCGCCAAGCCAATTTCGGTTACCAAGTCACCGCAAACGCAATCGTCGGTTTTGATGATAGACTCTACAATCGCTATACGCGCTGGATGTCCAAGCACCTTGATCATTTTGGCCAATTCTATTTGCCGCTCTGTATAATTTTCTGTTTTTGTTAATCCCATTTGTTTATTCCTATATCGCAATATTACGATTAATCTGTTACTTACAAAAAATAAATAGGTAGTAAATTGAAAATAGGCTTGGCATTAACGATTTTAGTACATTTGATACAGAACCTTATTGCATGGAAAATCCATATGTACTTATCATGGCACTTTCGGGTGTCATCATTCTTAGTTTCTTTTTCAATATCATTTCGAAGAAGACGAATATCCCTTCTGTTCTATTACTTATTGGACTTGGAATGGGAATTAAAGCAGCCTTGCACGTTTCAGGGGCATTTGATAAAGAATTACAGCTAAATACCATCCTCGAAGTTCTCGGGAATGTCGGGTTGGTCATGATCGTTTTAGAGGCGGCATTGGATTTGAAATTGGAACGTGATAAACTGGGATTGATCTTGCGTTCCTTCTTGGTTGCTGGTCTGGGCATTGCAGGATCAATGTTCGCTTTAGGCGCATTCTTCTTGTATATATTTCCATCAACTGACTTTTATACTGCCCTCATCTATGCTATTCCATTGAGCATTATGAGCAGTGCCATTATCATTCCTAGCGTAGGCCGTTTGACTGGAAACAAAAAAGAATTCATGGTCTATGAAAGTACTTTTTCCGACATCCTCGGAATTATGGTTTTCTACTTTATGATAGGTGCGGACGGCGGTGCAGAAGGAGACTCCGTTGCCTGGTCAATTTTCTTAAATGTCGTTGGAACCATCATTCTATCTGTTGTCGTGGCTTACGTAATGGTATTCCTTTTCCAAAAACTGCAGATGCAGGTGAAACTGTTTTTGATCATTGGCGTCTTGATGCTTCTTTTTGCGGTTGGTAAGTACTTCCACCTGTCTTCATTATTGATTATTCTGGCCTTTGGTCTGGTTCTCAACAACACCGATGTTTTCTTCCGCGGACGTTTGAAAAAACTATTCGACAAAGAAAAAGTTGCCCCCATTCTGCATGACTTCCACACGCTCACACTGGAATCTGCATTCTTAATCCGTACCTTCTTCTTTGTCGTATTTGGATTGAGTATTACCGTGAGTTCACTTTACAATGTTGAGGTCGCAATCAACAGTTTTGTAATTGTTGCTGTTCTTTATATCATCCGCTTTGTATTACTGAAATTCGTTGCGAAGGATAATATTTTTCCAGAAGTTTTCATTGCTCCACGTGGCTTAATCACTGTTCTCCTTTTCTTCGTACTGATGAAGAACGATACCTATCAAATCGCGAATTTCGATACAGGCTTACTTCTCTACCCAATTCTAATAACGAGCCTTATCATGATGGTCGCTTTGATTACCTACAGAGGAGAGAAGTTCCGTGATTTACTTCCAACCTTGCCAATGGGTAAGAAATCAGCTGAGAACATTGAACAGATTGATGAGAACACCGAGACGCAGGATTTTGATGGGTTTAGTCATTAAAATAAGCTCCAGACTTCTTTCCCAAGAAAAACGCGTCCTTCCTCGGTCTTGATCTGATACTTATCGAGGCACATTCCGTGGCCCTTTCCATCTTCTAAAGAGAATTGATAACGGTGATACACGCATACAATGTGACCTTCGTTGAGTTCGCAATCATTCAGTGGCTTGTTTTGATGTGGACACTTATTCTTAAACGCGTAATAATTTCCGTTGTCCTTCACGAGTAGTGCCTCACCAAACATGGAACGATGAACGACCGCGTGCTTTCCAATGAACAACTCATCCAGCTCCTGCTGACTTTCAAAAAGAGGATACCATTTGAGTTTTTTACTAAGCATAGATGCGCTTTAATCCCAAAAAACGGAGAGTTTCCCCGTCGTTTTGCCACTTTCCAAAGCAGCATGTGCTTCTGGTAGCGCGTCGGCTTTGTATTTCCCACCAACCTGAGGAGCCAATTTGCCATTGGTATACAACGCAACAACTTCTTTCAAACAATGCTCCAACACTTCTGGTTTGTTATCTGCAATTTTGAGCATGTTAACGCCCAAAATGTTCTTTGATCGCATCATTAAACCAATGGGTAAAATCAACCCCATCTTCCGCACGAAATTCAGTTTGGAGAAGAATCCAGATCTCTTTCCTGTTAGTTCAGACCCTCCAAACAATACAATTCTGCCTCCAGAACCAAGTAACGCCCAGTCTTTTTTATATGTTGATCCTGAAACAGGATTGAAACTTACATCAATTCGATCTCCATTTAATGCCGTACGAATTTGATCAGCATAATCGGATTTTCTATAATTCACCACGATGTCAGCACCCAATTCTTTTACAAGACTTTCCTTCTCTGATCTTCCTACCTTAGCGATAACACGCGCTCCTTTCAACTTAGCCAATTGGATAAGAATTGTTCCTACGCCCCCCGCGGCTGCATGAACAAGAACCGTGTCGATTTCATGGATTGGTGTTAAATATTCCGCCATGTAATAAGCTGTTACACCTTGTGTACCAAGTGCCATTAATTCTGATGCTGGTTGATCTCCGACTTCAACTACAGCGTAATCGAAAGTGAGTACATGCTTTGCATATCCACCGAATCGACAAAAAGCAATTACGCGCTTACCAACAAGATTTTTATTCGCATCTAGCCCAACATCAACAACCTTTCCAACCGTTTCATACCCCGGTACAAATGGCATAGGTGGAGCTTCTCGATACAAGCCATGTCTGCAAACTACATCGGCGTAGTTCAGTCCAAATGCCTCAACTTCTACGATAACTTCGTTTCCTTCAGGTTTCCCCAAATCGAAGTTTCTCCTTTCAAATGCCTCTTGTGCGGTTCCTTTCTTGACCAAAAAAAATGCCTCACTCTGTATCTTATCCATTCTTCCCTTCTATAACAATCACAATTTCCCCCTTCGGAGGGTTTGCCTCATAATGTGCTTTTACTTCTGCGGCTGTTCCTCGTTTGTACTCCTCGTACATTTTAGTTATTTCACGAGCAACACACACCTTTCGATCTTCACCCATAAATTCAGCAATCTGTCCAAGACATTTTACCAAGCGGTGTGGAGATTCGTACAACACAACTGTTCGGGTTTCTTCTGCAATGATCTTCAATCGTGTTTGGCGTCCTTTTTTATGCGGTAAAAACCCTTCAAATACGAAGCGATCGCATGGAAAGCCACTTGCCACCAATGCTGGAATCAAGGCTGCTGGACCCGGAAGACATTCTATCTTGATTCCTTCTGCCAGACATTCTCTAACAAGCAAGAATCCAGGATCCGAAATTCCAGGTGTTCCTGCGTCAGAAACGAGTACTGTCGAGGTATTACCCTTGATCTTATCAATTGCTGAGGCCAAGGATTTGTGTTCATTGTGAGCGTGAAATGGCTGAACAGGTTTTTGGATTTCTAGGTGATTCAACAACTTTTTTGTCACCCGAGTATCTTCTGCAAAAATCAGGTCAGTTTCACTCAAAATACGAATGGCACGAAGCGTAATATCTTCCAAATTTCCAATCGGTGTGGGTACAATAAATAGTTTTGACATATTGACAAGTTAACGCGTTAAAACTACGTAGTCTTGTAGTAAGGTCTGCAAAAATTTCATCCTTTTTTCGGGAGTCTCAGTTAAACCGAGTAATCTAGCTGATTCATCTGCCAACTCAATTGCGAATTTCTTATTCGCTGTATTTGGGTTTGCACGAACGCGTTGAATAGTATTTTTAATCAATAACATGTCCTCATCCGTAAAGCGAACTGCTTGTGGATATTCGGGCGTATAATTTTCCTGATTTTTTATAGAAAGAACATCTTTCAAACTATAGTGAATACTCGATTTATTTTTAATTACAATCGTATTGGCCATGATGTCACCCATTCGTTGTCTACGTTCTGAGGTTCCTGCATAAACAATTCCCATAACTCCAATTCCGAACCAAAATAGAACCAAAATGTCAGCGCTGATCCAAATAAAATCTCCCTTAAACATCCAGCGTGTGAACACCTCCCTAAGTCCAGGCCGTTCTCCAGATACCGTTACAACTCGAATTCCCAAGATGTACTTCCCCAGACTCTGTCCATGAGTTAGATACTCAATCACTGGGTTGTAAAATATCCACGGAAGTTTAATTAGGAGTAATTGAAAAAACAGAAAGGATCCCAAATTGGGTTCGTAAAAAATGAATTATCTAAAAAGGTTGATGAAATTAAATCAGCAGAATGGGATATTGATGTTCCAGCATTTAAAGTAAAAGGAAAAGAGTGGCCACTC
>CAJQJL010000143.1 GCA_905478665.1 uncultured Flavobacteriales bacterium | reverse complement strand
TGAAATCTTGTTTTATGCGATTAAGAAAGGTGCAACTTTCATGCTTTACTCTCTAATTGCTGGACTCTTCCTTTTTGTTACACGGCAAACGATTATCGTCGTATCTCGCTACATTGAATATGATTTGAAAAATGAGGTCTACGCACATTATCAACGATTGGGCTACAATTTTTATAAAAAGAATAGCACGGGCGACTTAATGAACCGTATCTCTGAAGATGTTTCGAAAGTCCGCATGTACCTTGGCCCAGGCATCATGTACACCCTCAATTTGGTGATAATGTCCATCATGGTCATTACTAACATGATTCAAATTAGTGGTAAAATGACACTCTTCGTTTTAATTCCGCTTCCGATCATGTCTTTCATTATTTACAAAGTAGCTTCACGCATTAACAAGCTTAGTACAACCGTTCAGGAAGAGCAATCCTACATGTCGACTTTAGTACAGGAAAACTTTTCAGGAATTCGAGTCGTTAAGGCTTATGGAAGAAATAAAGAGGTTGAAGATAAGTTTGCCAATTCGGCTGAGAATTACAAATCAAAGAGTATGCGATTGGTTCTTGTCAACTCGCTATTTATGCCTACCATCTTCATACTGATTGGGATAAGTACAATCCTCTGCATCTACCTTGGAGGTTTACTCTACTTCAAAGAGCAGATTTCTCAAGGGGGAATCGTAAAGTTCATTATTTATGTGAACATGTTGACATGGCCGTTCGCTTCCGTTGGCTGGGTGACCTCTTTAATTCAACGGGCTGCTGCGAGTCAAACGCGAATCAATGAATTTTTAAATACTCCACCAGAAATCGTTAATGGTTCACAAGAGCCTTTTTCCTTCGAGGGTAAAATCGAATTTAAAAATGTTTCATACACCTATCCAAACTCAGGGATCAAGGCATTGTCGGACCTAAGCTTTACACTTTTAAAAGGTGAATCACTTGGCATTGTTGGAAAAACGGGAAGCGGAAAATCTACCATTCTTAAATTGCTCATGCGGCAAATAGAGCCTGATCAAGGTACCATTCTTATCGATGACATGGATATTAAGGACATCAACATTGATCACTTCAGAAATGATACTGGAATTGTTCCCCAAGATGTATTCCTTTTCTCAGATAGCGTAAAGAACAACCTTTTGTTTGGAAGTCACGAAGATGATGTCTCTGAAGAAAAACTTATTGAAGTCACCAAAGCTGCGCACGTCTATCATAACATTGTTGAGTTCAAACATAAATTTGAAACTTTGCTGGGAGAACGTGGCGTAAACCTCAGTGGTGGACAAAAGCAACGACTTAGCATTGCTCGAGCATTAATTCGTGATCCAAAGCTGCTTATCCTTGATGATTGCCTTTCTGCGGTTGACACTGAAACAGAAGAAATTATACTCTCTAACTTAAAGAAAAATAAGGTCACTACTTCACTCGTTGTTAGTCATCGAATTTCATCCATTCGAAATGCAAATCGAATTATCAATATTGATGGTGGTTCAGTCATCGAAGAAGGGACACATGAGGAACTCTTGAAACTAAACAAGTCCTACGCAGAACTATACAGCAAGCAGCTTGCTGAGGACGACGCAGATAGCTGATCATTGTATCATTCAAAAAAAAACAGCATATTTGTCTAGAACATCTATATGTAACAAAGTATCAAAGGTTATGGAGTACGATAAGAATGATGAAGTCTATTCAAAAGTAGTGAGAGCTGGAAAGCGAACTTACTTTTTTGATGTTAAAGCGACTAAGGGCAGAGACCTGTACATTACAATGACGGAAAGTAAAAAGACTTTTTCCGATGGCAAAGAGTATTATCAAAAGCATAAGATCTTCTTATACAAGGAAGATTTTGAAAAGTTTGCTGATGGCTTAACAGATGTTGTAAGCAAAATCAAAGAACTTAATGCTACAGGGGAATTTAAAACGGATGATCACAACAATCATGAAGTTGAAAATTCTGATCCTATTGAAAATTTCTCAGAAGTTTCTTTCGAAGACCTATAACACCTATTGAACTTGTAATCAATGGTGTTCTACAGGAATATCGTTGTATCAAAATCAAGTTCGTAGACACTAATACTGAATTTTATTTTCTAAAGACTATTGGAGAGTTTTGAGTATTGGGCGAATCGCACATTGATAATTCTTCTTTATCCACAAGGTTTCAACACTTTTTTCGTTGATAACTAGTCAGAACTTATATAGTATTTAATATCCTTTAAGCGTATCTTTATGCTTCAATTTTTGATGAATGGGTAAAATAATAGCGATTGCAAATCAGAAAGGTGGTGTGGGTAAAACTACAACCGCTATTAATCTGTGTGGATGTTTGGGAGTCCTTGAGTACAAGGTGCTGATGGTTGATGCTGATCCTCAAGCAAACGCTACCTCTGGTGTGGGGCTTGATCCAAAAAACACAAAGAACATCTACGATTGTTTAATCAACGATGTAGACCCGAAAGAACTTATCATCCAAACGGACAATCCGAACCTTGATATTATCCCTTCTCACATTGACCTCGTAGGAGCAGAATTGGAAATGATCAATCTCCCAAATCGCGAGCACATGTTAAAATTTGCCCTTGAGAAGATCAGAGATGATTATGACTTCATCGTTATTGATTGTTCTCCTTCTTTAGGTCTGATAACGGTTAATTCATTGACTGCAGCGGATTCCGTTATTATCCCTGTTCAATGTGAATATTTTGCACTTGAAGGATTGGGGAAACTTTTGAATACAATAAAAATAGTTCAGGGACGCTTGAATAAGGATTTGGAAATTGAAGGAATTCTATTGACAATGTATGATACACGTCTTCGATTGGCCAATCAGGTTGTTGAGGAAGTAAAAATGCACTTTCAAGAAATTGTTTTTGATACTGTTATCCATAGAAACACAAAGTTGGGTGAAGCGCCTAGCTATGGTGAAACCATTGTCATGCATGATGCTTCAAGTAAAGGGGCAGTCAACTATTTAAATCTTGCAAGAGAGATTTTACAGAAGAATGACATGACAAACATTTCAAACGAAGACAAAAAAATTAAAATAGGGGATGAGCTCTAATACGAAGAAACGTTCTGCACTGGGAAAGGGACTGAGTGCGTTATTGGAAAATTCAGAAACTGACATTTCGGGAACATCAGCCGTAGTTGGTTCTATTTCCGATATTTCGATTGGAAAAATTGAGGCTAACCCTTTCAACCCACGTACCAACTTTGAAAAGGAAGCATTACAAGAATTAAGTGCTTCAATCGCAGCACACGGTATTATTCAACCGTTGACTGTAAGAAAACTGGGCAGAGATAAATACCAACTCATTTCTGGAGAACGACGTTTTCGTGCTGCTCAACTTGCAGGTTTAACGGATGTACCAGCATACGTTCGTGTTGCCAATGATCAGACAATGCTTGAGATGGCCTTGGTTGAAAATATTCAGCGTGAAGATTTGAATCCAATTGAAGTTGCCCTCTCCTACCATCGTTTGATTGAGGAATGCAGCCTTACACAGGATCAACTCAGTCAGAAAATTTCAAAAAGTCGTTCAAGTATTACGAATCACCTTCGCCTTCTCAAACTTCCAGCTGATATCCAAGCAGGTGTTAGAGCTGGAAAGATCACAATGGGACACGCAAGAGCCTTGGTTTCTGCGGGAGACGAGCAAACACAAGTCGAACTTTACCATAGATGCGTGAAAGAAAAGCTGTCTGTTCGAGATATTGAATCAATTTTGCGCGGCGAAGAAGTAAAAGCTCCTGTTGAACCGAGCTCAAGTTCTTCAACGAAAAAAGAGACGATTGGAATCACTGACATAGAATATTCACTGAAGGAACACTTAAGCGATCGTCTTTCCACAAAGATTGACATTAAGAAAACACCAAATGGCACTGGAAAAATCATTCTGAACTTCAATTCGGATGTTGACCTCAGTCGAATCCTTGAATTGCTTTCAAAATAATGAAGATCGCATGGATCATATGCATCTTCCTTTCTTTTTCATGCTTCTCGCAAGATAAAGCGTACAACTATTTTTCATTTCGAGGAAACACCAATTTTCAATTGCCACTTGAATTCAAGGAAAAAGGAGACTCGGTAAAGCCCCACTCTATTCTCACTGCTGTTTTACTTTCAACAGGTGTGCCTGGTGCTGGTCAAATCTACAATCACACCGCAATGCCGAAAGGGAAAAAGAAGGCTTTTTGGAAAGTCCCATTGATCTATGCTGGTTTAGGTGCCACAGCTTATTTCTTGGTATCTAACCACAACGAAGTTACTTGGCTTAGAGAAGAGTATAGACTTCGCTTAGGTTTGGAGGGAGGTAAATCCCATGATCAATACGACGCGTATGACAATACAGGCTTACTTACGTTACACGGACAGTACCAAACAAGACGAGACCTTTCAGTGCTTGGTATGAGCCTAATTTATCTCATTCAGATCGCTGATGCTGGGGTTGAGGCTCACTTTGTGAATTTTGACATTTCAAAAGACTTATCATTGGCTATTGAACCGACCATGGTTAACTACGATACCGCTGGATTACGCTTATCACTTAATTTTCGTTAAATGCCTTGTACGGTATGACGAAAACTTTAATTTTGCTCTAATACTCTTACAAGAATGAACATTGCGTTAATTGGATATGGTAAAATGGGCAAAACCATTGAGGAAATTGCCCTCGAGCGTGGTCACAAGATCACTGGACGCTGTTCAAGCGTGCACCCTATAACAGAATTGGATTTCGAAGAGATTGACATTGCCATTGAATTTACTGCTCCCCACTTTGCTGTCGGACACATTGAGCACTGTATTGACCATGGAACTCCGGTTGTTGTTGGAACGACAGCATGGAATGATCGACTTCCGTATGTAAAGGACTATGTTACTCAAAACAATGGGAGCTTGTTGTACGCTTCAAACTTCAGTATTGGTGTAAACATCTTCTTTGATATCAATCGGCGCTTAGCTAAGCTAATGGCTAATCATCAGGAGTACGCACCATCCATTCAGGAAACGCATCATCTCCAAAAGGTTGACGCTCCAAGTGGCACGGCTGTTTCTTTGGCCAATGACATGATGTTTGAAAATGAGAATTTATCGTCATGGATTCACAACGAGAATACTCCCCCTGAACAAAAATCGGGACAAATTGCCGTAACTTCATTTCGCGAAGATGGCGTACCAGGAACACATAAAATTGAATATAAATCAGAAATTGATAGCATTGAATTAATTCACACTGCCCATAGCCGAAAAGGTTTTGCGCTTGGAGCAATTATCGCAGCCGAGTGGCTTGTCGACAAAAAGGGAATATTCACAATGCAAGACGTAATTAACCTATAGTTCTATGAACATTCTATATTTTTATCTATTCCTCCTAGTACATCCGTACCTTTCACTTTGGTGGAAAAGTTTTGAGCAAGCGGGCAGAAAATCGTGGGAAGCACTAATTCCGGGATACAACTATTTCATTGCATTTAGAATCGGTTGTCAAAAACCATGGTGGTCCTTGTTAATGATCTTCCCTGGTGTTCACCTTGCAATGTGGTCTGTAGCAAACACTTCCTATATCCGCCGTTTTGGCTATTACTCTTTGGTGGACACTTTACAAGGAGTTTTTTTCCCTTATATCATCATGGCGAAAATTGCAAAGTCAACAGATGATATTCTTCCAGAGACAAATTGGGCAAATTCAGGAGAAATGGGTAAACGTGAATGGGGCGATCACTTGGCCTTGTTCCTTGCTTTACCTGTGATTGGTCATGCTATTGCATTGGGAATTGGTGCAGTTACACGTCACAAGCCTGGAAAAAAATCGAAAGTAAAGGAATGGGGAGATTCTCTAATTTTTGCGCTTGTCGCAGCAAGTATTATTCGAACTTATGTCTTTGAACCTTTCCAAATTCCAACAGGATCGATGGAAAAGACACTTTTAGTTGGAGATTTCTTGTTTGTGAACAAACTAGCATATGGTGCGAAAGTTCCAGTAACCCCACTCTCCTACCCTTTGGTACATAATACCGTTCCATGGGTAAATATTAAATCGTATACGTCACTAGAAAAAACGGACTATACGCGTTTACCTGGCTTTTCAAACATAGAACGTTATGATGTTGTCGTATTCAACTATCCTTCTGGTGATACTGCGATCTATGATCCACGAATGCCAAATGGGTTAATGGGGCACGATTATCACGGATATGTGCTGAATGAGGCAATGTTTCTTTATGAAACATCTGATGATCGAGCGGCATATTACAGTGAGGGATACAATCACTACAAGGACAGTATCGAAAAAGTGAACCCAAGTTTATCAGAAGATCAACGAATGGGGCAAAAGGATCTTGATTCTCTCGCTAAAAACTACGTTTACAAAATGTACCTCAAAGATCTTGACAAATGGAAAGAAGAAGGTCGAAAATACTTGGCGAGTGGTAAAGCTCATGACATGGGAGGCGGGCCAATTATTGAGCATTACGGAGTGATTTACCGACCTGTGGACAAACGTGAAAATTACATTAAGCGTTGCGTTGGAATTCC
This sequence comes from uncultured Flavobacteriales bacterium, assembly GCA_905478665.1. GTDB lineage: Bacteria > Bacteroidota > Bacteroidia > Flavobacteriales_D > Crocinitomicaceae > UBA4466. The sequence continues at coordinate 7,608 of CAJQJL010000143.1, read as the reverse complement.
AGGTGATTGGATGGAGATTAAAGAATCCGTTCTTTTTGTAAATGGAAAACCTGCCAAGGTTGCTGAATTCCAAAATTTGCGTTACAAAGTGTTCAACATTAAAGTACCTACGGACACTAAAATGGTTGAAAAATATGGACTTGAGAAACACAGAGGTGGAACGGTGAATGGAGATTTCTATTTCTTCACAGAAAGTCAGAACTTAAGCTATTGGGTTATGGACCTAACAGATAAGCAATTGAAAAAACTGCAGAAAGACTTCCCTGATGCACAATTCGTACTCGATATTGTACCTCAGTATTCAGACGATCCTTCCATTAAGCCAACAGCTATGCAAATGGTAGATAATTTAGGTAAATTTCCAAAAGATGCATCTATAAATAATACCAATACGGATTTCACCAAATTTCAAATTCCTTTTAAGGGGCAGAAAATTAAGATTGACAAATCGAATATCGCGTGGTATAGAAGAATCATTACTGCCTATGAAGGACATAAACTTCAGGAGAAGAAGGATGGAATTTACATTGATGGGAAGAAGACGAGCACCTATACATTTGGCATGAACTATTATTGGATGATGGGAGATAACCGTTACAATTCAGCCGATTCACGTGTTTGGGGATTTGTACCAGAAGATCATATCGTTGGTAAAGCATCCATGGTTTGGTTCTCTAAAGATCCATATCAAGGAGTTCGCTGGGACAGAATGTTCAATATTATCGAATGACCCCAGTTCTTCCTACCTCCTACTTTGGTAGTATTGCGTACTTTAGAGTCTTGTCTCAATACGACAATGTATTGATTGAAGGGAAGGAACATTTTCCCAAGCAGACGTATCGCAATCGCTGTGACATTGTTGGTGGCGATGGAATTCTTTCTTTGTCGATCCCAACGAAAAAGCCAGATGGTTCGAAGACCCTCACAGAGGATATTTTACTCTCCAATGATGAGAATTGGCGCGCGCGACATTGGCGATCGTTAAAGAGTGCTTATCAATCGGCAGCCTATTTCGATTTTTACGGCATAGAAGTGGAAGAACTCTTATTTGCAGAAACAACTTCCCTCCTCGATTTCAATACAGCAATTACCAAACGGATTATTCATTGGTTAGATTTGGATACTGTGCTCGCCTATTCTTCAGAATTTAAAACCATGGAGAAAGATGACTACCGCAGAGTTCTATTGGAGAAAAATGCTTATCAAGACATTCAAAAAGCCCCCTATATTCAAGTGTTTCCGGGACCCACTCACTACAAGGAGAGTCTATCCATTCTGGACGCTATTTTCTGCGAAGGTCCGTTGGCGCGCAATTTGCTAATTGCCAAACATTAATGCTAATTTTACATTCCAACCAAAAACGAATGATGAAATCTCTTTTCATAACCTTAGGACTAAGTGCCGTTCTTTTTTCTAGTCAATCATGCGCACAGAAAACACAAACAGTTGCTTTTTACAACGTTGAAAACCTTTTCGACACGCTTGACACACCTGACATTAGAGATGAAGAATTCACCCCAGAAGGATCAAAGGGATGGAACTCTGAACGCTACACTGAAAAGCTAGCACATATCGACACCATATTCGAGCTCCTTGGTGAGCCTATCATTTTTGGTCTTTGTGAAATTGAGAATAGAGCCGTAATTGAAGACGTTATCGCCTTTGGTAAAATGAAAAAGAAATATTCCATTGTTCACACAGAAAGCTTGGACAAACGAGGAATTGATAACGCAATACTTTACAATCGTAAAAAACTTAAATTGAACAGCTCAGGGATTATCCGTTTTGATATGCCAGAACCATCAGGACCAAGCCGTGATATTATTTGGGCAAAATTCCTTTACAAAAAGGATACGATTCTAACCATGGTTAATCACTGGCCTAGCAGAGGTGGCGGACAAGTCAAGAGCGAGCCCAAGCGATTAGTTGCAGCAACAGCAGCAAGAAATTTTCTAGATTCTATAATGACCGTAAGCCCTAGCATTAAAATAGTGTTTATGGGAGATTTGAACGATTATCCTGATAATCTCGCTCCACAAATGGTGAGTGAAGTGCTAAAACCAATGATCACTGCAACATCAGGAGAATTTGGCGGCACAAACAGCTGGAGAGGCGAATGGAACATTCTTGATCACATCATGGTTTCAGAAAATTTCCTTGAAAAATCGGGCGTTCATGTTCGCGAAAACTCGGGCAAGATCCACAGTCCTAAATTTCTTTTGGGAGAATATAAAGGCAACATTGTTCCAGCCAGAACATACGGAGGAAAAAACTACCTAGGAGGTTATTCAGATCATTTACCCGTCTCCATCGGCATCGGTATGTAGGGAATTTCTATCTTTAAATCGCTTTAATGTGATTCTCTATGTATAGAACTCTTCTTGTCTTAGCCATTTGTCTTATTCCGTTATCTATTCTCACAGCACAATCGAAACAGGTTGGTGAAATCTCCATTGCACAACGCTATGAAATGCATTCGGAAATATTGGATGAAACCCGATCGTTTAACGTCTACCTGCCACCTAGCTATCTGACTCACTTGCAAGCAGAATATCCCGTAGCTTACTTAATGGATGGTGATTACAATTTCTATCATACAGTTGGCTTGATCGAACAATTGGCAGGCATTAGTGGGAAAATTCCAGAGATGATTGTCGTTGGAGTTGCCGATAATGGTCATAGCAAGTACATAAACAATTGCACACCAAATGAAGAAACCAGTAATCCTGACGGTCAATCTGACAAGTTTTTAAATTACCTAACGACAGAACTTAGAAATGAAATTGATTCAAGCTTCCGAACAGCGGACTACAGTATTCTCATCGGTCATTCACTAGGTGGCCTTTTCGTTGTTAATTCACTATTATCGGAGCCAACATCTTTCAATGCATACATTGCCATCAGCCCAAGTTTATGGTGGAACGACTACAAAGCTGAAAGTAAAGTCGAAGAATTCTATAAGAAGTATGACAATCTGAATCGATTTCTCTACCTCTCATTGGCAAATGAAAAAGGAATGGGTGTACATGGGTTTTATGATCAATTAGACGTTTTTGCTTATCTAGATCAAGACCAAGGGAATGAGCCTTTAGGACTTGACTACACCTTCAAACAATTTCCAGAAGAGAATCACAACTCAGTAGGTTTAACAACGGTAAACCATGCACTAAAAGAACTTTTTCAATGCTATGATCCATCCAGCGACGCGGTTGAAAGCTGTGAAAATTTCGCTGCATTTGAAAAAATGATTGCCGATTGTTCTCAAAAAATTGGATCTGGATTTCGTCTTCCTGACGGAACTTTGCGAAGTTTAGTAAACTCTTTTTTCAAAAATTCACCAGAGGAATTGGTAACGATGGAGGCAGCAATTAAGGATCGATATCCAGCATCTTTGGGGGATTTCTACGAACATCATGGAAACGCATACCTCAGAGCAAAAGAAAACGAGAAAGCTGTAGAAATTCATGAGATGAATTACAGACTGCATCCAAACAATCCCGAATACCTCATGAGTCTTGTGGGAGCCTACACTAAGACCAATCAGCTGGACAAAGCCAAAGAATACACTGAAAGGGCGTACCTCATCGCGATGAATATTGGAATGCGCCAATGGTATTTGAATGAGCTGAAATCTCAAATTCAAAGCAACAAGTAGATCCATGAAATTCTCACTCAAACAGGAAAAAGAACATTTGGCGATAGCCATCTTTTTTTGTTTTTGGATTTTGTACGCCTTGTTTGGAGAACCTGACTTTGCTATCAATGATTACAGCAAACTATACCTCAGTCAAGCAACACAGGACAATGTAGACATCTCGAAGCGCGTTGGTTTGTTTTATCGGAGTGTGTTTTCATTATTAATTCTGCTCCCCCTCCTCTTTTTCGCACTTCGGAAACTAACCATACGTCTCCGTATTAGCAGTAAACAACTTCAGTTTTCCGCAATAACTTCGCTAACAGGTTCTATTTTAATCTTCTCTGATTTGATGGGTGTTGAAAACGAACGTGGAATTGAATTTTTCTTTATCCTTACACTTTTGAGCTTGGTTCTTTCGGTTTTGTCAAGACCAGAGAAACGGCTAGCCTTCTTGAAGAATCAAGGCATCTTTGCTGGTGTACTTACACTGTCCGTTCTATTCATTTCTGCTATCATCCTACTCTTCAATTCAAGCACACAGATCCCAAAAAATATCAACGCTTGGTATTTTGTTTGTTGTGTGATCCTATTGCTAGTCATCTCATTCCTGCATGCGAAAAGAGTTCGACTACGATCTATCTTCAACTACTTTGTTCCCTTAGCTTGGACTCCTCTGCTTGTATTGATCTCCGTGGAAAGTTTTTTCTATTTCAAAATCAACCACAGTAGCATCCTCAATTACAAAGGATTGTTTCTGGTTCTCCTAGCTGCGGTGTATCTGATTTACTTCCTATACAAACGTTTAAGACCAAAAAAAATCAGCTTTCAACGACTGTTTACAATTTACCTTGCTCCTGCGGCACTTCTTTCATATGTAATTCTCGCTTATTACTCACCAATCATCAGTCAGCCAGAAGAACTCTTTGAATTTGCGAACCCAGCCATTTCTCAAATGCGTATCTTTCATTTCGGTGAAATTCCATTTGTCGATTTCATGTCATCACACATGTTCTCTGAGCAATTTTACGGCATCATTTACAACCTGATTTTCGGTTACAACGGCACCGTTGATTTTTATGTGTACAATTTCCTCTATATCGCACTGTTTTATTTAGTAGCCTATTATTTCATCATTCGCATCATCAAATCACCTTTTGTTGCTCTGCTCATTCTTTTAACCTTCCCTTTTGTCTTAGCGTTATTCAGCGTCCATGTATTCTTCGGAATCCTAGTATTCTTTGCAGCTAAACGTTTACTTGAACGACAAACTGCACTCCGTTATCTCTTACTCTTTGCCATTCTTACTTTGCTCATTATTTGGCGATTGGACACAGGTGCCTCTGCACTTTTGACGGCTCTTCTCTTTGTCCCCTTGAGCTTCTTTGTTGAACGGAAGAAGATTGTATTCTCAGCACTACTCAAAGGGACAGGATTTTTTCTTGGAATCGTTGTCGGCGCGGTTGTTCTCTTTGCCTTGGTTCGATCACCCGAACAATTGATGACAAACCTTAAAGTCGCACTGCACTACATCACAGCAAATCAAGCACATGGATACAGTAAAATCGCTTATCAATTAACACATCAATTTTACGTTCATCACTTCTTATTGCCCGCGATTGGCGGGATCTTAATTTGTGTGCTCATTTTTCAACTCAGCATCGGGAAATTTACTGAATCACCTACCAGAAGATATAGCCTGTCAGGGGCACTATTCCTCTACCTACTCTTCATTATGAACTTTCAGCGGGGCTTGGTGCGACACGGATACATGGAGTCAAACGACTACATTCTTACCTCTACTTTTTTTCTTGCAACTGCCCTCGTAGTGCTGTCTTTCATTCCTTGGAGAGACCTCTTTTCTAAATACAGTATTTTCTTCGGCTTTAGCTTTTTCCTAATTCTCATCTTGAAAAATTTCGCAATTGATAAAGGACCTGCTCCATTGGAGAACTTCCTTAAAACGGCAAACATAGCATCCCTTGATGAAGAATGTAAAAACGGTACACTTGTTGGTCGTGTAATTGCAAATCATGATTTCGCGAGTAAGAACTACACAGAGCTTAAACAATTCCTAGATGAGTACCTGACAGATGAGCAAACTTTTTTAAATTTCTCCAGTACTCCAATGCTGTATTATTATTGTCAGCGAAGAGTTCCTGCTTATTTCTGTCAGAATCACCAAAATACGGTTGATGATTTCTTGCAGCTTGATCATCTGAATAGAATTAATCCAGAAGACGTTCCCATTGTATTCACAGATGGACCAATCGTTTGGCAGTTTGCGCATCCTAGAAACTCCTCGGATGGTGTTCTTCATTCCATGCGTCAATACTTAATCTCAGAATACATTTACAAGAATTACCAGCCGATAGGATCGATTAACAAACAAACCGTATGGGCTTCCAAATTCATTGATATTCCAGAAGAAATAATAGACGTAAACCTAAGCATTGACAATTCTTACCTCGCCATATTTGGCAATTTTGCTGCTGCGATTGACAATCATTTCTTTCGAGACGGAAGTGTAAAATTAAAACGTATCAAAACCTCTGTTGCAACGAACGAAGACGAGGAATTGGACATTTTCAGTATTGATGATTCGGTTCGTGATTCATCTATTTTTATCCGATTACATATTCAAAATCCAATGGATGACAGAGAAATTACTGTGACGACAGTTGATGTAGACGGGAAACCACTCGGAAATATGACATTCAACTGTATCGAAGGACAAAAAACATACACACTGTTTTTAAGTAATTATTATTTATGGTATCATCGTACTCCCAAATTCTTGAAAATTCCTAAATGGAGCGGCATGATAATAAACAAAGTTGAATTCTACAAAGATGAACGTACGGAGCCAACTCATAATTGATAAATACATCGCAAAGCCTATTGCCTACCTTTTGAATTTTTTGGTTCGATTGGTTGGTAAATTGCTACGCATCAATCACAAGCTTGACCGTGACTTCACGCGCATTGCCGTTTGTAAGTTCAAAGGCATGGGGAGTATTATTCAAGCAACTCCTATGCTTCAAGCACTGCGAAACAAATACCCCAATGCTGAAATCATCTTTGTGAGTACGCGAGGCAATCAGAAAATTCTGGAAAAAATAGATCTCATTGATACCATTGTAACGGTTGACGACAGTGGCTTTTTCAAGTTCATTGGATCAAACATTAAGTCACTGTTTTTCTTGATGCGCAACAGACCTCAAGTGTATTTTGACCTTGAAATCTATTCAGACTACAGTACACTTTTTACCCTATTCACCTTCTCGACAAATCGCGTTGGATTTTACCTGCGTTCAAGTTCCTTCCGAATGGGAATTTACACACACATGATGTTCTACAACCCAAGGGTGCCAATCTCTCATGTTTACTTACAATTAGCACAGTTATTAGGTTGTGACGCAGAAGGTACTTCCCTTTACACGTTGACACCAACACAGAAAACTCCACATGAAAAACCATACATCGTAATCAATCCAAATGCCTCTGATCTTCGACTTGAGCGTCGTTGGGGGAAAAAGAACTTTACTGCGCTCATTCACTTCTTGCTAGATAAACATCCTGAATTTGACATTCTCCTAATTGGGAGTAAAGGTGAACAAGACTACACAGCGAGCATTGCTTCAGAAATAGATGACGATCGACTAATCAATACGGCGGGAACAACTTCTATAGATGGCTTGATCGATTTAGTAGCAGGCGCCCGCTTGATGATTAGTAACGACACAGGACCGATGCACATTGCATTTTGTACAAAAACGCCAGTGGTATGTCTTTTCGGTCCTTGTTCACCCAACCAATATGGCGTCAGTGAAAATGCGCATGTCATTTATAAGAATGTTTACTGTAGTCCTTGCGTTCATGACTTCACAGTACCGCCCTGTAAAGGTGACAACGTGTGCATGAAGCTCATCGAACAAATTGAAGTCAATGCAAAAGTGAGTGAATTACTTCAG
>CAJQJL010000142.1 GCA_905478665.1 uncultured Flavobacteriales bacterium | reverse complement strand
TAACGAACGGATTCTTTTCTGGGCAATCTCAGCAGTAATTATTGCACCATGTGCTATCCTCGGAGATTTGTTAGAATCCTTGTTTAAACGCAACATGGACGTAAAAGACTCAGGAAACATTCTACCTGGTCATGGTGGTATTTTAGATCGTTTTGACGCAACGCTCTTCACAGTTCCATTTTTCATGACGTGGACCTACTTTTATATGTATTTTTAGCAAAAAAAAATGGAATGACGATTCACCGTGAAGGCTACCTTATCATCCTTATCTCAACCTTAATATTAGGTGCAATACAAGTTGGAAACTACTTTTTATACGCATGGCTTGGATGGTTGTGGTTATTTCTTTTACTCACACTTGGGGTGCTCGTAATGCTCTACTTGGTCATTCAATTTTTCAGAATTCCAAAGCGAACGGTGACCTTTGAAGAGAACGATATCTTGTGCCCAGCTGATGGGAAAGTAGTGGTTATAGAAGAAATCACAGAAACTGAATACTTCAATGATAGACGGATTCAAATTTCCATCTTCATGTCCCCGCTTAACGTACATGCGAACTACAATCCAATTTCGGGAATTGTGAAGTATGTAAAATACCACAAGGGTCTATTTCTTGTTGCATGGCATCCCAAAAGTAGTACGGATAACGAACGTTCAACAGTTGTTACTGAACATTCCTCTGGAAAAGAAGTGCTGTATCGTCAGATAGCTGGTGCGGTGGCACGACGGATCTGTTTCTATGTGAAAGACAAGCAGAAAGTCACAACAGGTGAGGAGTTCGGATTTATCAAATTCGGTTCGCGTATAGATGTTATACTGCCATTGGATGCGAAAATTGACGTTAAAATCGGAGATAAAGTAAAAGGACGCATCACTAAGTTAGGTGAGCTTAACTAAGTTCAGTTCTCAAAAAAAAATACTTTGAATTCAGTCTTAACAAGTTTTTAACACAACTTCGCGGAGCCCTCAATACTATTATGCATACATAGTGCGTTCAACTAGTACTGTTAATCTATAAAACCAGAAACATGAACAAACTAAAATCAGGAATTTTCCTGCTTGCCATACTGCTATTCTCCAGTGCAGGACAAGCGGAGGGAATAGAATTCGAAAAGATCAGCCTAGAGCAAGCCATCAAAAAAGCTGAGAAACAAGGGAAACCCATCTTCATTGACATTTATGCGACATGGTGCGGACCTTGCAAAACGCTTTCAAAGACAACCTTCAAAGATGCCGACCTCGGAGCATTCATGAATGAACACTTTATCAATTTAAAATTGGATGGTGAATTAGAAGACGGCGCTGAGCTAATGGAAAAATTTGATTTAGGTGCATACCCAACAATGCTCTTCCTCTCTTCCGATGTGGAGATGCTCCGTATGATTGAAGGGCTCGTGTCACCCGAGACGGTTCAGGAGGAAGCCAATGCAGTCGTCTTTCCTGAATCTACGTTAATTTTTCAACTCACGAAGCGCTATGAAGAAGGCGAGCGCGATCAAAAGATGATGCAAGAGCTGATCCACGAATCACTTCTTGAAGACAAAGAACACGCTACCTTTGTTGAAGAATATATGCGACTCTTTCCCAAATTAGATTTGGACGATACCGATGAATTTATCGTTTTTGGTGCGGGAACAAATGACCTGGACGATGAAAACGTAAAGACTTTCTTAGCCAATGCCGAGCACTTTTCAGAGCTTCATGAGAACCTTGCAGAATGGAAAATCACCCTACTAATAATCGACGTCGTGAGCAGCAGCAAAGCACAAGGCGATATAAAACTAATGGAATCAAAAATGGAACAACTGTTTCCTGCGTACGAACAAATTATGGGAGAGAATGCGCTAAGCAAACCAGAATTACTGGGCGCAATGCATGAAATCTATAATGAACGATAAGGCACTCAGTCAAGTTCTCGCTTTATTGCTAAAAAATTGTTAATTAGGGCAAGTGAGTCGTTATAAATTGGGAGAACTCGGCTAAATTCTTTATTTTCGAGTAAATTAATCAATCAGACAATTATGAAAAAAGTAATTTTTGTGTTGGCTCTTGCAATGACTGCTGGAACTGTAAGCTCTTCATACGCCGCTCCATCTTCATCAACATCTATCTCAGTTGAGAAGGACAAGAAAGAAAAGAAGAAAAAGAAGAAGAAAAAGAAAAATCAGAAGAGCTGCTGTTCTGCTGAGAAATCAGCTACTGGAAGTGCTGCAACAAGTACGACTACTAAGTCTTCATGTTGTTCTTCTAAGAAGAAGTAGCTTCGACTAGCTCAGCTATCTTTTTATAAAAATTGTAAAACCGTGAGTGATGCTCGCGGTTTTTTTTGTGTCCTACTGTTTCCTCGTGATGGGAGACGCATTCATCTCTAGACAATACAACAGAATGGTTGAGTCAATTTTTAGGTGTGAAAAAACAATTTGCTGACTCAGAAACGAAATAGCTTGCCTTGAAAACAAAATCTGCTGCCTTGAAATGAAAATCTGGAGCCGCGAGCGAACAATTTTATGCCATGAAAACAAAATTTGCTGCCTTGAAATGGAAATCTAGCGCAGCGTTTGAAAAACTTAATTCCGCGAAATAAACAACTCCATGTTTTAACCCACCGTCACCGTAACAGGACAATGATCCGAGCCATGAACTTCATTCAAAATTCGCGCTTCAGAAATATTCTCAACAAGACGCTCAGAAACTAAAAAGTAATCAATTCTCCAGCCTACGTTTCGCTCTCTTGCTCCACCGCGGTAACTCCACCATGAGTATTTAACCTCATCGCCATTCTTTGCACGGAAGGTATCCACAAATCCATTGGAAGTATATGCATCCATCCCGTCAATCTCTTCTTGCATAAACCCAGCTGATTTATTGTAATTCGGTTTTGGTCTGGCGAGATCAATTTCTGTATGCGCCACATTGAAATCACCACAAGCGATTACAGGTTTTTTCTTCTCCAATTCTTTCATGTAGTTCAAAAAGTCGCTATCCCATTTCTGACGATAACCCAAACGTCGTAAATCATTCCCTGAATTTGGCACGTATACAGTCACAAGGTAAAAGTCGGGATATTCTGCACAGATCACTCTCCCCTCTTTGTCATGCTCTTCCATGCCCATATCATAGGCCACACTTATTGGTTCAGTCTTCGACAAGATCGCCGTTCCTGAATAGCCTTTCTTATCAGCCTCATTTGCGTAAACCTTGTACGCACTCATCTCATCGGCTACCGTTTCCTTCACCTGCTCAACCATCGCTTTCGTTTCTTGCAGACAAATGATATCCGCATCCAGTTTTTTCATGTCGGCAAAAAAGTTCTTTTTCGCGATTGCACGAATACCGTTTACATTGAATGAAATGATCTGCATCTTGAGTGTTTTTTTATGTGTAGGACAAAAATAAAAAAAGCATCTTCCCCGCCAAGAAGATGACGTTCAAGATGCTTTTTCTACTTAATAATATTACTTGCTCAGAACGGCTCGCTCGGTAACGAGAACATTACCATTTACATCTTTTGCGCGGTAGAAATACGTTCCATTTGCTGAATTACTCAGGTCAATAGTTGTTGTTTCTCCCGTAATTTCTTTTCGAGCAATCACCTTTCCAACCATGTCTACAATTTCAATCCATTTCAATTCAGTGCTCGTTGTCTGAAAGTTCACTATTCCGTCTGTTGGGTTTGGATACACGCTAATACTGTACAGGCTTTCTTCAACCAATGACGCGTCGTTCTGCGAAATGGTGATGTCTTGACATTCAGTCAGTGTATCACACGCACCGTTAATCGTTAAACAAACGGTGTATGTTCCAGGTGCTGCATAAATATGTGAAGTGTTAAACATGGTGCTCGTTGAACCGTCTCCAAAATCCCACAAGCTTGTACCTCCTTGCGATCCGTTTGAGAATGAGACAGCCAAGAAATTCTCAGTGTATGTAAAGGATACTTGAACATCCAAAGGCTCTGTAATTAATACGGTCTCCGTTTCAGCACAACCATTTACATCCGTTAGGTCTACTGTATAGCTCCCAGGTACCAGTGGAGCATACGTTGCCGTTGCTGGCCCACCTACCCACTGATAATTGTACCCTGAACTTCCAGAAGCTACTGCAGTTGCAGAACCATCTGCCGCTCCTGGACATGAAACATTGGTTGCGTTGACGACTAATCCAAGATTCACTGAATAGTCGAGTTGGTATCCAATTAAGGTGTCACATCCTGCATTGTCTGTTATAACTACATAATAGTCACCAGGCGCAAGTGATGAAATAGAAGCTACATTTCCTCCATTCAATCCCCAGTCATAAGTATATCCGGGCGAACCACCACTAACTGTAAGGGCAATGCTTCCATTGTCCAAGCCGTCACACGGTGGTTGAACTACCGTCTCCACAACTCCAAAATCACATACGTTTGTGTTACACGTAGCGTTAATCAATTCATCCAAAGTATTCTTCGAATTCAATCTTCCTCCTGTTATAAACCGTGTAGTCAATTGTGGTTTCGCATCAACACCTGCAGTTAAGGCTGCAAGAACTGCATCAGCCCCAGCTTGAGGATCGGCCATTACCAGTTCCATGAAATCATTACAAGGTATGGAGTATGCTAAACCAATCACACCTGCGGTCAAAGGACACGCAAACGAAGTCCCCGTTGTTGATGTAGTCGTATTTGTATTCGCAGTTGTAACAACATTGATTCCAGGAGCACCGAAGTTGATTGTCTGGTCTCCGTAACCACCTGCCGTGTTATCGTCATTGTCCGTTCTTCCAACGCCAATCATGTAATCACTTGAACAAGCCGTTGGCATATCACCTGCAACATCCACGTCTAAGTTTTGATTCGTTGTAGCACCTACATTCAAAATTCCATACGTTCCTAAGGTATCATAGAACTGACACCAAAGTGGATAGCTATTTGGATTTGCACCATCAATTCCCCATGAAGCGCTTGTCGCAACAACAAATGCTCCTGCTGTTCCTCCCGAATTGTTCCATTGTTGACGCATTACTAAAGGATAAGTGTACGCTTCAATTACGTTCGCCTGACTTAAACCTCCAGACATATTCACAACCATCAACTTTACATCCCAATTGGCACCGACAACGTTTAGTCCGTTATCTCCTTTCGCCCCGATCATTCCTAAGCAATTCGTTCCATGTCCACCAGTCCCAGTGTTATCATTGTTTGATCCAGGCGCCCAGCCTTCGTAGTCGTCAATATATCCGTTATTATCGTCGTCAATATTGTTATTCGGTATTTCGTATTGATTCGTCCAACGGTTTGGAGCCAAATCTTGATGATCCAAGTTCCCACCTGAGCTTTCAACCATGCAAACAACGATATCGTCATTTGTTGCCGTTTGTCCACCTTGTGTAATATCCCATGCTAAATCAGAATCGATATCAGCATCCACAGTTCCGCCATTACCGCCATTGTTCACATGGTGCCACTGACTTGTGAAAGTTGGATCTCCTGGTATAGTTGAGCGCATTTGAATGTGGTAATTATAATCAGCCACAGTCACCTCCTTTTGCAAGTAAAACCAGTACTGCACGTCTTTTGCAGCAACAACAGTTTCATCAAATTTTACCAACCAAACACGCATTGGTTTTGAGAGTTCTCTGTCTATCGTCATGTTAAATGTTGCAGGCGCTCGTTTAACGATATCTGCCAAATTCACATTATCTAGTAATTGAACAAGCATTTCTCCTTCGATATAGGATTTCCCGTCGTAATGCGTTTTATCCGTTTGTGCGATTGAAGTAAATGATGTCAGTAAAACTCCTATAAGGAGTAGTTGAACAATACCTTTCATAGTTTCGTTTTAGAGTTCTAGTTGTGTAAACATACGGAAAGCACTCTTATAAAAAAAACGTCAGCAAAGATCACAAGACAATTATTGGAGAGCTACTTAAGAGAATTCATTTCCCAGAACAGAAGATTCAAAATTATCATTATATTTACCTAGGTATTTATTTTAATGGAAATGAAAAACAAAAGCAATAGACGCGATTTTCTCGGTAAGTTGGCCTTGGGGGCGTCCTCAGCATTGGCCATCCCTTTTTTAGGAATCACGGGCTCAAAAGAGACAGTTATGAACGAATCAACAGAAATTCAACCAATACTCCGTATTAAGCCACTTGGCTTTCAATGGGAAACCGCAGACCCTTTTTTATTCTGTGTTCA
>CAJQJL010000141.1 GCA_905478665.1 uncultured Flavobacteriales bacterium | reverse complement strand
CGGTATTGACGGTGCTACAGGACCTCAAGGTCCAGCAGGAGCAGATGGAGTTGACGGTATCGATGGTGCTACAGGACCAATGGGACCACAGGGACCTCAAGGATTAGCAGGTGCTGATGGAATTGACGGTATCGATGGTGCGACTGGACCGATGGGACCACAAGGACTGCAAGGATTAGCAGGTGCTGATGGAATCGACGGTATTGACGGTGCTACAGGACCCCAAGGTCCAGCAGGAGCAGATGGAGTTGATGCGAGTATGACCATGACAACGACAGATGCTTTTGCTCTCACATTAACGAGTTCAAATACTAGACAAATTATCTATTCGCAAAACACAACGATGCCAGCGTTTCCAGAGAATTTACCAGATGGATTCAATTGTGTGATTGTTAATTACTCAAATGGTACATACACTTCTAATGTATTATCATCGACTAAATTTTACAGTTCAGCAATCGGGAATGCAGGAGCTACTACTTTCTCCATCCCACCAGGAGGAGCTGTAAATGTATATGTTGTTACAACAGGCGGTACAAAACGATACTTCATCCAATAAATCAAAAAAAGTAGTTTAAATAGATGTGGATCTTTCCATATTAATCAATGTACTAAGCCGTTCTCTCTATACTGAGAGAACGGCTTTTTCTATTGTCAGAGATTGTAATTTGAAACTAGAATGACAAAAAGTCAACTAATTCTGGACAAAAAGTCAACTAATTCTGTGCGATTTGCGTTACACTAACAGACTGATGAAATTTATCACGATGAAAAAACTATTCCTTACCTCACTACTACTTCTTGGAGTTACAGCACTTTCCACTTCTTGTCAAAAAAAGAAACTTAGAACAGCAATTTGGTATCAGCTTGACAGAGCGTACATAAAGGATCCGAGCCCTTCGATTGACGTAACCTATAGTTCTGATATGATTGACAATCATAAAATTGTGCGACTATCCTCACAATCTGATTTTTTGGAGTTCGCAATTTTTTTGACTCATAAACCTTATCAAGGACAACCGCTTAACAATAGCCAATTGATGAATCTGGACTATGCATCGAATGATTTATATATAATTGCATTTGATTATACTTCACAAGATTGGTATGAATTGACTGGAAGCAGCGTGAAAATTGACGAATTCAAACAACAAGTCTTTATTGATTTCAAGATCAAAACATTTGTCGGCGGAAGCGGAATGGGTTCTTTCACGGCTTACTTATTTGTCGAAATACCGAAAACGTACGCCAATTATGAAATTATGGGAAAAATGTATCTCGATGAAAAATCAAGTTCACTGTTAGGCTCGGGCGCACATGACAGAGAAATTGAATATTCATTGTATTAAACTGCGAGGTGGAAGACTGCTAATTTTGAGTCTATTTGGCTTCTTCAAACGGGGCTCGGATTCATTCTTCGTTAAACAGACCTAAAAATCCCTCTCAGCCCATCTCTTATTAAATATATTATGTATCTTTGCCCTCCTGTTTTAAGGAAAAAGCAGGTGAATATATATTAATTAACAAATTCAAATTTTATGAATTCTTACGAAACTGTTTTCATTTTAACTCCCGTTTTGTCTGAGGAACAGGCAAAGGAAGCAGTCCAAGCATTCGAGAGCAAAGTTAAAGATTTGAAAGGAAAAGTTAGTCATTCCGAAAGTTGGGGATTGCGCAAATTAGCGTACCCAATTCAAAAGAAATCGACTGGTTTTTACTTTTTGACTGAATTCCAGGCTCCAGGTAGTGCTATTGGCGAGTTAGAGGTAATGTTCAAAAGAGATGAGCGTGTAATGCGTTTTCTTACTGTAAAGATGGACAAAGATCACTTGGCATATTCTGAAACTCGCAGAGCGAGATTAGGAGCTAAGAAAAAACCAGCTGCTGAGGCAGAGGCTTAATTTAATAATTCGTTAACGCTTGCGCTGAAGCTACAGCAAAGGCACAAAAAGAGAAACAATGGCTCAAAATGATATTCGTTATTTGACTCCGATAAACATCGAGATCAAAAAAGAAAAATACTGCCGTTTTAAGAAAAACGGAATGAAGTTCCTTGACTATAAGGATGCTGACTACCTATTGAAGTTGGTAAACGAGCAAGGAAAGATTTTACCAAGACGTATTACTGGAACTTCAGCGAAGTACCAGAAAAGAGTAAACAAGGCAATCAAGCGTGCACGTCACCTTGCTCTTATGCCTTACGTTGCTGATATGTTGAAATAATTAATTACATAACAAGATAATTTATTCAAGATGGATGTAATTTTAAAGAAAAACGTAGACAACTTAGGATACGCAAACGAAATGGTTACGGTTAAGAATGGATACGGTCGTAACTTCCTGATCCCACAAGGATATGCTATTTTGGCAACTGCTTCTGCAAAGAAAGCACACGCTGAAATCATGAAGCAAAAATCTCACAAAGAATCTAAAGTACTTGCTGAAGCTGAAGAGCTTGGTAAGAAGCTTGAAGCAACTGGAGTAAAAATTGTTACTAAGGTTGGTGAAAAAGGAAAGATCTTTGGTTCTGTTAACACAGTTCAATTGTCTGAAGCTTTGAAAGCGGAAGGAGTTGAAATCGACAGAAAATCACTGAAAATTAAGGACGAGCCAATTCGCGAGATTGGTGAGTACGAAGCAACAGCTAACTTGCATAAAGACGTTAAATCAACGTTCAAGTTTGAAGTTGTAGGAGAATAATTAAACGTTTTCGTTTAGAAAGCCCCTGGTCATTGATCAGGGGCTTTTTTCATTCTATTAGTTAGAATTTCCTAATTTAGGAACACCAAACCATGCTACGACACTACTTCATACTATTCTTTATCATCAGATTTTGTTCTGCTTCATTTGCTCAGGATCAAATCATTATTGATAATAATAAGTCACAGCTCAACCACCCCATTACAGATCAATTCACACTTTACGAATCAGAAACCCCACTTTCCATTCCTGATTTTCTTGAATTAAAAAGTGTATTAAAAGAAAGGAATCTTGAAAATACGATCGAAAACCTTGACTTTACGACCAGCACCTTCTTTATTGACTTCGTTATCACCAATAAAACAGATTCAAACTTAGATCTCGTCCTTGAAACTGCACGACCGATAACTAACAAGGTCTGGCTCTTTGACAACAAATCCAAATCTTACGCCTATTCTGGTGACGGTGTTCCATACGACACAAAAGACATTTCATCAAAAAACAGCGCTTTACCAATTCATATTGCAGCGAAGACAAGTCGGCATTACACGCTTGTACTTGGAAGTGACGGAGAAATTATCAGCTTACCCATGATCTTTTGGGAAAACCAAGCATTCCAACAGAGCGAACGAAACCAGCAGCTTGCCTTTGGGATATTTTACGGAATCTTCCTCTTTGTCATTATCATCTACTTCACGTTTTTTCTACTGCTGCGTGATAAACTTTTTCTATTCTACACGATTTATGTGTTCTTCTCAGGCCTACTCCAATTTGCTTTTGACGGATACGTGCATCAATACCTCTTTACATCTGGAGGTTATTTGACGCAACACGCCATTATATTTATTGCTGGCTTAACTGTTTTCTTTGTTTTGCACTATGCGCTTCGCTACTTAGAACTGGAAGGAAAACTAAAAAAGATTGCACTCATTTTTTCTGGATTAGTTATTTCAATCAGTCTCCTTTCACTCATCCCTGGAAAGATCTACGAGCTCTCCTACCCACTTATTAATGCTTCTAGCTTCATCTCTGTGCTTTTCTTATTAATCATCGCTCTGCGCATTCGAAAAAAGAACCCAAAGATCAGTCGTTTGTTTGTCATTGGTTTATTCTCCCTTCTCACAGGAGCCGTTATTTTCATTCTTGGAAATTTCAGCGTAATTGATGCCCCCTTGTTAACGCAGAATTCGCTTAAGACAGGAACATTGATCGAAATCATTTGTCTTTCAATCCTAATGGCTGGGAAATACAAATCACTGCAAGAAGAGAAAGAACAAGTACAACTTCAGCTAGTTCAAGAACTGGAAGAAAAAAACAAACTCGCCGCAGAAGTCAATATTCGACTAGAAAAAGAAGTGGCAGAGAGAACCAATGAAATTGAGACCCAGCGAAAGATGCTCAAAGAGAAAAATGAAGATTTCATCTCCAGTATCAAATACGCAGAGCGCATTCAAAGCGCACTCTTGTCCAACGAACAAAAATTCAAAAGTATTCTTCCTAACTCTTTTGTAATTTTTCAGCCAAAAGACATTGTCAGCGGTGATTTCTACTGGATTGAGTTGCTAAAACCTACAAAAATTTGGCCCGATGAATTGGTCGTGTATGCCACAGCTGACTGCACTGGACACGGTGTCCCTGGCGCCTTTGTAAGTATTATCTGTAACAACTTACTAAAGTTAGGAAAAAGTCACCCTGATGTACAAAGCCCTGGACAAGCCTTGGACTTCGTGAGCAAAGAAATTAATGAAACACTCAATTCTGAATATTCTGATGAACAAATTCGCGATGGAATGGACATTTCACTCTGCACCATCGATCGCAAGAACAGAATACTTTATTTTGCGGGAGCTAAAAATGGTGTTTACATTGTGCGCAACCAAGAATTAATCGAAGTCAAGGGAGATCGCTATGGAATCGGTTATACAGAAGACTCAGCAGACATAAGCTATACCACGCAAGAAATTCAATTGGAAAAAGGAGACCTACTCTATACGTGCTCCGATGGATATGTTGATCAATTTGGCGGGCCAAGAGGTAAAAAGTTTGGTTCCAAACGCTTGAAAGAACTTCTACTTTCCATTTCCAATGAACCGTTAAACAATCAAGGATCAAAATTGGAGAATGCATTTGACATTTGGAAAGATGAAGAGGAACAAGTTGACGACATGCTGTTTATCGGCGTTCGCATTGACTAACGATCCGTCATTATTACCTATCTTTACCCACATGCGTTTTCTGTCTTTATTCAGTCTCTTTTTCTTGTTCAGTTGCGGACAGGAAAGCGTCGATACCAGCGAAGCAATTAGCGAATCAACGGGGTCGATTGAAATTGAATACGCTGAAAATTTACTTCTGGAAACAACAGATGAGGGATACAAAGTCAGTATTCTCAACCCAAACTCAGGTTCTATTGAAAAGACCTATACCGTCAAGAGCGGGGAGAAAAAGAAAATTATTGGACTTACATCCACACTGAACGGAATGTTGTCCATTCTCGGCGAAACCGATTTACTCGTTGGAGTTTCCAGCATGGATTACGTCTACGATGCTGACATTCGTAAAAAGTTTGAGCGTAACGAAATCACAGAGTTTGGAGATGAAACGAATCACTCAGTGGAGAAGATAATTGCCAGTGATGCCAATACAATTTTATACAGTGGTTTTGGTGATGAGTTTCCCAACCATGAGAAACTCGAAAAATTAGGATTCTCAATTATGCCTATTTACGATTGGCGTGAAATCCATCCATTGGGAAAAGCCGAATGGATCAAGCTTGTCGGTATCCTCGCTGGTAAAGAAAAGGAAGCGATTGCCTTTTTTGAAGAAGTTAAACAGAAGTATGAGGCTACAAAAAGCCTGTTGGTAGACACAAAAGAGAATCCATCCGTGATTTCTGGAAATCTGATTGGAGATATCTGGTATGCACCTGCAGGAGAAAGCTACATGGCGCGCGTAATTCAAGACGCTGGCGGTGATTACATTTATGCTAAAACAGAAGGAACTGGGAGCACTCAGAAATCCATTGAGCAAATCATAAAAGACAATCGAGCGACTGATTTTTGGATAAATCCAGGTATCGGAACCAAACGGCAAATAGAAAAAATCAACCCACATTGTAAACATTTGGATGCATTCTCAAACGGATTGTACTGCTACTCTCCCAATACGAGTAAATTTTGGGAGCGCAGTGCCGCCGAACCACACCTCGTGCTTTCCGATCTGATTCATATCTTCCACCCCGAAATTGAGGGAATCAAAACGCTGCATTTTTACGAACAAATCCATTAGTGCTAGCATTGAAACGAAATAGAATATTGCTTCTCGTGCTTCTAATAGCACTGCCAATCATGGCGTACTTTCACCTGTTTGCAGGACAAATTGAAATTGGAATGAGCGAGTTTTATGATGCCATTTTCAATTTTGATCCAGTCAACCCAAAAACCAACCATCTTCTTGCCAGAGAATTCCGAATTCCGAGGATGACAATGGCTATCATTGCAGGAGCAGCATTATCCATTGCAGGGTTACTGATGCAAACCCTTTTCAACAACCCATTGGCAGGACCGTATGTTTTAGGAATCAATTCAGGCGCCAGTCTTTTTGTTGCATTTAGCTTTATGACGGGTATCCCTTTGCTCACCTCTGATTTAGGCACTGTATCGAGTGCACTTATTGGAGCCTTCCTATTCGGCGTGCTAATCATGAGTTTTTCATACAAGGTGAAATCGCATATTTCACTGTTGCTCATTGGTCTGATGTTAGGAAGTTTTACGAGTGCCGTTGTTTACATCCTACAATCAGTGAGCAGCGCTGAAGAATTAAAAGCCTTTACAATGTGGGCAATGGGGTCTTTGCAGCACACTCAGCTTTCAGAACTGCCCTTCATTCTCCTTCTATTCATCGCTGGAATTATTGGCTCACTGTTTATTGTAAAACCATTAAACGTTTTGGTTATTGGAGAGCGTGATGCAAAATTACTAGGCACAAACATTCGCGTGGTTCGACTAATCATTATCAGTTTGACCGCTCTTTTAACAGGTTTAATAACGGCCTATTGTGGACCAATCGCTTTCGTTGGTTTAGCAATCCCCAACCTTGTAAAAATCGTATTCAAGACACAAAAACATGGAACACTCTTGCTAGCCAGCGCACTTACGGGTGGTATTTTTCTTCTGTTATGTGACCTCATCATTCAATTGTTAGAACAACATATTAATATCCCAATCAATGCGTTCACCTCATTGATTGGCGCTCCGTTCGTCGTATTCATCGTTTTAAGAAGACTCGCATGATACATTTCGACAAGGCACATATTGGATATTCTGAAACTCTCATTTCCATTGATGATCTGCACTTAAAGAGTGGAGAAGTTCATATTCTCGTCGGAAAAAATGGAGCTGGAAAATCAACACTTCTAAAGACAATCACCAAGCAAGAAAAACTCTTGAAAGGCGATATTCTCATTAACAACATATCGCTCAACACGCTTCATGAAAACGCAATAGCGCATCACTTATCCTTTGTTGGCTCAACATTTCCAAGCATTGATTTCATGCGTGTTTTTGACTTCATAGGTTTGGGAAGAACACCACATACTAATGCGCTTGGAAGACACAGTGAACTCGACAGGCAAAAGATAAATGATGCCATTGAAGCACTGGAAATAGAACATTTGCGGGAGAAATTTACAAGTGAGTTAAGTGATGGTGAACGACAGATGGTATCAATAGCGAAAGCATTAGCACAGGAGACAAAAATCATTCTACTTGACGAGCCCACGGCATTTTTAGATTATGCCAATAAACTCAAAGTCCTAAATCTTCTCAAGAAAATAGCCGTTGAAATGGATAAATGCATTATTCTTTCTTCACACGACATCGAGCTATCTATTGAATCTGAATGCCCCTTCCTTGTTCTATCAAAAAAGAACAACGATCTGTCGATGCTATTTCCTCCTGTGGATAAACAAGAAGTCATAGAACTCGCCTTTGGCTAATCATTGAAATTGCAGAGCTACGTTATTTTCGCAATAATCTCCAACCCTTTCAAATCGTGAATAATCAATTTTTCTTTGGTCCGCTCCAATAGCTTCTTCTGCTCCAAATCAGAAATCATATCACGAATAAGTCGGACTGAAACACCCACAACACCAGATAAATCTTCTAAGGTATACGGAACTCTATTCGTCTTGATTTCTTTGGCTTTTCGGATAATCTCATGAATCAATCGGTAGCGTGACGGATACTCAAGAAGACTCTTGGTTCTTGTATTTGTGAGTCGGATACGCTGGCATAACATATCCATCACTGCGCGGGAAAATGTAGAATTATTTAATAGAATCGATTTAAAATCAGCATTCTGAATACGGTACACCTTACAATCGGCATTCGCCTTCGCTGAAAAATTATACGTCGACTCATCGGCAAAATAAGAAGATATTCCTATCAATTCATTTGGTTTTGCAGACCATAGCACCCACTTTTTCTTCAGAATTTTCACCTCCCCTTCTTCAAGAAAATAAACGGAATCATCCTCTTCTCCTTCACGAAATAGAAAGTCGTTCTTTTTATACGATAGCGCTTCTTTGGAATAAGCAGGAATAATTAGATCGCGGATATAATCATTCATCTCGTTCATCATTAGTTCATCAATAATATTTAGACCAAGGTATAACCCTGTTGAACAATGAACTATGATTCACATCACACTATCAATTGATTAAACTATCAATCATAAATAGAAGCTTCACTAACGAGACGCGGAAAATCTTTAATTACAATCTTCTTTCCTTTGAGTTCAATCAGACCATCTTTACTCAATTGAGCCAAGGTTCTGATCGTTGTCTCTGTCGTTGTTCCAGCAATATCTGCAATCTCTGAACGCGTCATTGAAGCACCAATCGTCTTCCCATCTTCTAGGTAACCAAAGGTGTTTTTTAATAACAACAATGCTTCCGAGATTCGCTCTTTAACGCTCTTCTGAGCAATATCAATTAACAATTGCTCAGCTCCCCTCAAGTCTTTAGACAACAATTGAACAACACTCAAAGACAACTTTGGATCCTTCTCCATGAGCTGCATAAACTTATCTTTTGAGAGCAAGCAAACGTGACAGTCTTCCATTGCAGTTGCGGTAGCATGATAAGGCTCATCACTCAACAATGATCTATATCCTAAAATATCTGAAGTTTTTGCGAAACGAACAATCTGTTCTTTCCCATCATCTCCCAATTTTGAGAGCTTCACTTTTCCATCATAAATGCAGAATAAACCATTCGCATGATTCCCTTCATAGAAGATTGTCTGCCCTTTTTTATAAAAATTATCACCTTTGCGTTCTGACAGAAAATCCTTGCTTTCATGAGAAAGAGCACACAAAATACCATTCCCTTCTACATCACACTCACTACACGACGGAATATCAACTATTGATCTTTTCATAACTTATCATTTGGAACTAACTACAACAAATATATCGGAAACGGTAAGTATTCCATCATCCTCATCCTCACCTTTTTTTATGATTTATATCATGTTCACATAATGCGTATTAAGAATATCTTTGTAAAAACAATACCAAGCAGAACATGATAAGTGTCAAGGAGGCGATTGAAAGAATCAAAGATAACACCAATAAAGGCAGAACACAATCCCTATCCATCAACGATGCATTGAACCACGTTTTAGCTGAAGACATTCTTTCCCCAATCAACATGCCACCCTTCAATCAATCCGCCATGGATGGATATGCTCTTCACACACATAGCGGATCAGAATACGACCTTATCGGTGAAACAAAGGCTGGAGACGCAAGTGCTTACTCCTTAAATTCTGGTCAAGCTATTCGCATTTTTACGGGCGGAATGATTCCTAAAGGTGCAGACGCCGTAGCGAAACAAGAAATCGTTACCAAATCAGGACAAAAAATAGTAATCAACGAAGCTATCTCTGCGCAAGCCAACATTCGCCCAATGGGAGAACAAATAAAGCAAGGAGATCTCGCTTTCAACAAAGGAACTTTTCTAAACGCTGGAGCTGTTGGTTACCTAGCCACGCTCGGACTTACTCATGTAGAAGTATACCGAAGACCACAAATAAGCATTATCGCGACAGGAAACGAGCTAACCAAACCTGGCCAAACACTGGAAAGTGGAAAAATTTATGAATCAAATACCTTCATGCTCAAAGCAGCACTTCAAAGCACTGGGTTTGATGCTAAAATCCTAACTGTTCACGACGATTACGCTGCGACCAGAAACACAATCGAAAAGGCTTTAAAAGCAAGTGATGTCGTGCTATTAACAGGTGGGATTTCTGTTGGAGACTATGACTTTGTAGAAGAAGCCCTGAATGAACTTGGCGTGCAAAACATATTCTATAAGGTAAAACAGAAACCAGGAAAACCACTTTATTTTGGCAAAAAGGAAGACAAAATGATATTTGCCCTACCTGGCAATCCAGCTGCAGCACTTTCTTGTTTCTACGTATACGTTTTCTCTGCACTAAACCAAATCATGGGAAGAGAGGATTCTGATCTAAGAACGCTAAAACTCAAACTCAAAGCTCCCTATAAAAAATCACCGAACCTTACCCACTTCCTTAAAGCATACATGCATGATGGAGAGGTCGAAATTCTTCCCGCGCAAAGCTCAGCAATGTTGAGTTCATTTATTCGAGCCAACTGCATAATTGTAGCCGAAGAGGGTAAGGAGGAATGGAATATTGATGACGCCGTCGATGTGCTAATCCTACCGAATTGAGAATCGAGAAAAACTGAACTATGACAGACATCATTTTAATCGTCAAACCTCACCACTAAATTTGATCGTTATTTATTAAAAAACATAACGTGTTTTGAAAAGTCAACAATTAAGTATAAAGAGCAGGATATGGATCTGCACCGAGCAAGGAACATTTCTTGGGGAAGGACGAATTACACTCCTGAAGGAAATAGAAAAGCATGGATCCATTTCCAAAGCCGCCAAAGCAATGAAAATGTCCTACAAAAAAGCATGGAAACTCGTTGACTCGATGAACCGACAAGGCGATCAAACCCTTGTCAGACGAAAAACTGGCGGAATTGGCGGTGGCGGATCCGAACTGAGTGAAACTGGAAAAAAGGCCATAGAGCTCTTTCAGGAAATAAGCTCTAAAAACAGCACTTTTCTTAATTCCCAGATCGAAAAAATGGAATTTTAACCATGCTGACAACAGGAATCATATTGGCAGGTGGCAAAAGCTCACGAATGGGATCGGACAAAGGCCTTATTCCATTGAACGGAAAACCAATGATCGAACATGTGATTGACAATTTGAAAAAATTAAATATTCCAATCATTATTATTTCAAACAACTCAGAATACAGCCAATTCGGACTGCCTGTTTATGAAGATGAATTCAAAGACAAAGGACCAGTCGCTGGAATTTACACAGGGCTACTTCACTCAAAAACGGACACCAATATTGTTTTAAGTTGCGATGTTCCCTTTGCCTCTACAGAATTGTTAAAACACCTTTTAGAGAACTCACAAGACAGCGCGGTAACCTTACCAAAACTCAATGGTAAAATCCACCCGCTGATTGGAATTTACAAAACAAATACGCTGCCAACATTTAAAGAGCACCTAAAGAATGACCAACGAAAACTTATAAAGGTGTGCAATCGGCTTAATTCTCGTATTTTAGACCTGTCCAGTAATTCTGAATTTAATGACGAGACTTTGTTCAAAAATATGAATACAGAAGAAGATTTAAAAAGTTAAAACTATGACCACCACGGTGAATTATTACGGAATGCTGGCTGAGAAACTGAATATAAGCAGTGAAACAATCACCATTCAAGTTAACCAAGAGAAGTTCAATTTGCGTAACTTTTTTGAAGATCTGCATCCAGAACTAAAAAGCATGAGTTATCAGGTAGCCGTCAATCAGGAAATAACAAACACTATCGAACCAACACAAAGCATTCAAGAAATAGCCTTACTCCCTCCATTTGCTGGAGGCTAACATATTTAATACGATCAATAGAAATGAAAAACTGTTTTAGAGAAGGAGCAATAACTCCAGAATCCATTGCTAATTCCATAGCTCATCATCAGGTAAAAACAAACATAGGTGCACACCAAATCTTTTTAGGACAAGTGCGCAGCGACATGATAGACGACAAAGAAGTTGTTGCCATCGAATATTCAGCACACGAAGAAATGGCGAACAAGGTCTTTCATGAAATTCGAGAATCGGCATTTGAAAAATTCGATTTGACATGTATGCACATTTACCACAGTACTGGTGTCGTGAAAGCTGGCGAAATCTGTCTCTTCGTTTTTGTATCCTCGAAGCATCGAAAAATGGTTCAAGACTCAATTGTTTACCTCGTTGAAGAAATCAAGGCAAAAGCACCTGTGTTTGGGAAAGAGCTATTTGCAGACGACACACATGTTTGGAAGGAGAATAAGTAGGTAACTTAAAAAGTACAACTGAGCACTGAGGGCAATCGAAGGGAGAAGGTGGAAAGTTAAAGATAGAATTTAGACATTAGAATTTAGAGACAAGATGGTAGAGATTACACATAAATCAACAACATTAAGACGTGCCGTTGCGCAAGCTACTGTTCTGGTCAGCAAGCAAGAAACGATCGATGCTGTAGTGAACAACACGGTACCAAAGGGGAATGTATTTGAAATGGCGAAAACCGCTGGATTATTTGCCGTTAAGAAAACGTCAGACATGATTCCTGATTGCCATCCGCTCCCAGTAGAATACACAGGGGTATCCTATGAAATAGAAGGATTGAAAATCTATATCAACTTAGAAGTTAGAACCATCTACCGAACAGGTGTGGAAGTCGAAGCGATGCACGGCGCAAGCGTTGTTGCACTTACGATGTACGATATGCTCAAACCAATCGATAAAGGCATTGAGGTGCAAAACATAAAACTTTTGGAGAAGCAAGGGGGCAAATCAGACTTTAAAGATCGTTTTAGAAAAGATCTGACTGCCGCAGTAATCGTTTGTTCCGACAGCATTTCTGCTGGACAAAAAGAAGACAAAGCAGGAAAGGCGATCATGGAAAAACTTAATACCGCTTCCGTTGAAACAGTGGAATACATCGTTGTCCCTGATGAAATTGACGCGATCCAAAAAATCCTTTTAAAACACACAGAACTAGGCACCGACCTCGTAATTTACACCGGAGGAACCGGACTCTCAAAAAGAGATGTAACGCCAGAAGCAATCACTCCACTGCTGGACAGAGAAATTCCAGGCATCATGGAAGCCGCACGAAATTATGGACAAGACAGAACTCCTTTCTCTATGCTTTCTAGGGGAATCGCAGGCGTAAAAGACGAGACACTTGTCCTTACACTCCCAGGATCAACAAAAGGAGCGTCAGAATCAATGGACGCATTGTTCCCTGCATTGCTTCACATTTTTAGAATATTCAAAGGCGCGCGCCACGATTAACACACATGTATTCATACAATAGTTATCACAAAATCGTCATCGGCTTACTACTTGTTGTTTGGGCAGTTTATCAGTTCAGTGGCAGAACAGACGAAATCCCAACATACAGCAACGGTCAAGAAAAGCGAACAGGGGAAATCGTTAATAGCTTAAATCAAGGCATCTGGACCTGGTACTATGACAACGGAAAAGTACAATTAACAGGTGCCTTTGACGAAGGCAACCGCACAGGTAAATGGAAAAGCTATGACACACAAGGAAATCTACTCGTTGAAAGTACTTATCAAAACAATCTTTTAAACGGATTATTTACAGAATATAGCACTTCAGGAGAAGTCTCAAGCCAATATATTTATCAAGCAGACACAATAAAAGAAAGGCTCGTAGAATAAATATTCTACGAGCCTTTGAACCTTATACCTAACCTGCCTGCTTAATTGCCTTTATTTAAATCGGAAGCGCAAACGTTGTACTCCACTTCTCTCCATCGTTCCTCTTGGTGCACACAACTTTCAGCAAGTTCGTATCACCCTCCTTCACAATTGAACGATCCACAATTTCACTCTCTTCTCCGTCATCATTTGAAAGTGAATCTCCCAAACGCGGTAAGAATGGATATAAAATTGTAATTCGTTCGTCTTCTGTTTTTATCATTGCGGATGCCGTATCAAAAATGATCTCTTCAAATTTTTCTCCTACCCCTTCATCATTCAACTCATCTTTAGCTTCAGGCTTCAATGAATTTACCCAATCGTAAAATCGTTCTGTAGCTTTTTGCTTCAATTCATTATGTATGTAGTTAGGAAACGGTGAGCGAATATGCCCATGATCGTTTAGCCAGAACAAAAACGTCTGTTCTACCAACTCACTGCTTTCAACTGTAGTACTGTCTAATTCTTTCATCAGTTCCATAATTCAATTTGTTTAAATACCCGCCAAAGTAACTTCCACATCAAATACATCAAGTAGTGAATGGAACCCAACTCCTGCAAGCATAAATATGATTAGGATATTTAAAAATATCATATTGATCTCATCCCTCCTCAAGTGAACCATTCCAGCTCCAGCCATAACCATTGCAAGTCCTGTTGCTGCCATTGGTGTTAAAATTGGAAGAACATCTAATTGATAAGGAAGGATTAATCCAAGCGCACCAATCACCTCTAAAAACCCAAAGAATTTCAACTTAGATGCCGAGTAATCATTTGCCCATGTTACTTTTTTCTCTATCTTCTCGATAGGAAGAAACATCTTTAACAGTCCGAAATACAAGAAGGTCGCACACAATACAATTTGTAGCCCCAGAATTATTATCTCCATCAATTCCATAACGATTCATTTAAGATTATGGGGTAAAGATAGACCTAACCCACAGCCTGAGTTATGATAAAAATCATATTACTAAGAAAAAAATCGCATTTTCTCAAACTCAATTGAAAGTCAACTACTTATATTTCAGAATAGTTAGATATTCGCCATTATATGATATAAATCAGCTTCCTGTATAGCCTTACTCATAGGTCACACAAATTCATGAGGATACTTTTACACTATAAATAATATATAATACATAGGCGTTATGAGTACAACTGAGGATAAATTTAGATTGTTTGACTGGTCTCAGGAACGTGTTCGCGTATTGCACTATACGTGGGTAGCGTTCTTCCTGACCTTCTTTGTTTGGTTTAATATGGCTCCGCTTAAAACAGCGATGGTAGATTCGTTTAGCTTCTTAGATGCTGACAACTTCAAATCATTATTGCTGTGTAACGTAGCCTTGACAATTCCTGCACGTATTGTGATTGGAGCTTTGGTTGACAAGCATGGTCCTCGAATTGTATTCTCTGGTTTAATGGTAGTCACCATAATCCCTGGGTTGCTTTTTGCCTTTGGAGACTCATTCTTACAGTTGGTTATTTCACGTTTACTTCTAAGTTCTATTGGTGCTGGTTTCGTAATTGGTATTAAAATGACTGATAACTGGTTCCCTCCAAAATACATTGGTCGTGCAGAAGGATTCTATGCTGGCTGGGGTAACTTTGGTTCTGCTGCCGCTGCTGGTCTTATACCTATTATTGGACTTACGTTAATCGGTGGTGAATTTGGATGGAGATGGTCAATGGCTATTTCTAGTATTCTTACTGCCCTATATGGTGTATTCTATTACTTCCGTGTGAAGGATTACCCAACGGGAAAAGAACCTGTAAAGAAGGATAAGAAAAAAGTGTCAAGTGCTTTACCCGTCTCTTCCTATGTGGGATTGTTTAGTTCATTATTTTGGACCATTCCATTGTACGCTGCTCTTGGACTTTTAGCACGTAACTTACAAAAGCAACAAATCATTGATCGGGAATTTCGTGTTACTGAAACGCACCAAAGCGTAGATGAAGCCTTCTTTGACGCTGACGCTGTTAAAACACTTACAGTAGGAGGCGTAAACAACTTCTATGCAAAAGGTGATGAAGTACGAATTTTTAAAGGAAGTGAAACAGTACCTTACATGACATTCTTAAAGGGACAAGACACACTTGTGAACGACGAAATTAATGCTTATTTCGCTGAAAGCTCGCATGCCGAAGTCTACAAAAAGGATAAACTAAAAATTAAGTTTGAGAAGGAAGGAATGGCTAAAAATTACGGCCTCCTTACTGTCACAAACAAATTCGACAAGGATGCCATTGACAAAACGTATGCATCTGTTGGACTAGACGGCTTTTTTGCGAAGGGAGAGGTTGTTAGAACATTCAAAAACATGTACTCCATGAAAACCATGTACATCATTTGGGCAGTTCTAGCCTTGTTCTATATCTATAAAGCAATGACAATACTAAGGTTTAATATTCCGCGCTTGAAAGCTGGAATTCCAGAAGAAGAGAAATATCCTTTCAGTTCTGTTGCTGCCCTTAACACTACTTATTTTGCAAACTTCGGAGCCGAACTTGCTGTAGTATCTATGCTACCTATGTTCTTTGAAGGAATCTTTAACTTCACCCCACAAATGGCAGGCCTGATCGCAATGTCTTTCGCCTTCGTGAATTTGTTCGCGAGACCACTTGGTGGATACCTCTCAGACAAAATGGGATCCCGAAAAAAGACCATGCTTTTATACATGATTGGTATTACACTTGGATTCTTCCTCATGGGACTCATCAGTAAATTCAATGGTACGGCTGCAGACGGAAAAACGATGCTTGCTCCGATGTTTGATGGTACTTGGTGGATTGTTGTTTCTGTCATCATCACCATGTTCTGTTCTATGTTTGTTCAAGGTGCAGAGGGAGCTACATTCGCCATGATACCTTCTATAAAGAAAGACCTCACTGGAAGAATAGCTGGTATGGCAGGAGCTTATGGAAACGTTGGAGCGGTAGCCTATCTCTTCATCCTTACGCAAGTTGACTACAAAACCTTCTTCTTCATTCTATCTATAGGTGCTGCGGTAAGTGTTGTTGCTTGTTTCTTCTTACTGAAAGAACCAAAAGGTTCATTTGGTGAGGAAGATGAAATGGAAGTTACAGGTGGCGAGCCAACAGGTGACCTTGGTGAAGCTCAACCTGAATTAGCATAAACAAGAATAAATCAAGTCATAAATAAACCAATATATTATGAGTGTAAACATAGAAAAGTGGGAGGTTGAAGACGAGAACTTCTGGAAATCCACTGGAAAAAAAATCGCCACACGAAACCTTTGGGCTTCGATTCCGGCGTTGCTACTAGCATTCTCCGTGTGGATTATGTGGGGGGTACTCGTCAAGTACATGAAAGAGTTTGGATTTACTTTCGGAATGACCGAAGGTCTAACTCCTGGTTCTCCTGAGTACATCGCTGCACTAGGAGAAGTTAATAACCTCTATTATACTTTACCAGCCATTGCAGGTTTGTCAGGTGCGACACTCCGATTACCCAATTCCTTCCTTATTTCATTGGGAGGAGGTAGAAATGTAATCTTCTTAACGACAGCTTTATTATTAATTCCAGCAATTGGAACAGGTGTCGCATTGAGCGATATCAATTCGCCCTACATGCTTTTCGCAGTGATGGCATTGCTCTCTGGATTTGGTGGTGGTAACTTCTCCTCTTCCATGAGTAATATAAGTTTCTTCTTCCCGAAGAAAATGCAGGGCTATTCTCTAGGTATGAACGCTGGTTTGGGTAACCTTGGTGTTGCCGTAATGCAGAAGTTAATTCCATTTGTAGTTACATTCTCCCTATTCGGAGGAACTGCAGGTGCAATCGCAACAGCCAAAGGAGCTCCTTTTGAAGGGATGCAAAATGCTGCTTGGGTATGGGTGCCTTTAATTGCCTTAGCTTCCATTCTAGCGTTTACTCGTATGAACAACGTATCTACTGGAACACCAAGTATGCCGAGTACTGTTCAAGGACTTTCCAAAACGTTTTACATGGTGATGTTGGGATTAATCTCTGCAAGTATTGGAGCCTACTTATTAATCGGTCTTCCATGGGGAGATTGGGGAATGAAAGATAGCGCCATGTGGGTGGTTCTTCCCATTGTTGTAATTCTTGCGGTTCTGCTGATGAAGCATGCCACCCCCAAAGAAATTAAGGGAAATCTTAAAAAACAGTTCTCAATTCTTGGCGACAAGCACAACTGGATTATGACAATTATTTATACCATGACATTCGGTTCATTTATCGGATACTCTATGGTATTCCCAAAGTTGGCGCAAGATATTTTCGTGTATTCAAACCCATTGGATCCAGAATGGTCCAATCCCAATGCTCCTAATATTATGCTTTGGGCATTTCTCGGACCTGCTTTTGGTGCATTGATTCGTCCAATTGGAGGTATCATCGCTGATAAAGTGAACAGTGGAGCTAAAGTAACTATGTGGAGTACGATCGCTCAGATTGTTGCAGCCCTAGCCGTAGCATACTTTGTTGTCCAAGCAAAAGGTAGTGCAACTCCAGAGGAATACTGGTGGCCATTCTTTGCTTGTTTCATGGTACTTTTCTTAGCTACGGGTATTGGTAACGGTTCAACATTTAGAAGTATCCCTTATATCTTCTCTAAAGAGAAAGCAGGACCAGTACTTGGTTGGACAGCTGCAATTGCCGCGTATGGAGCATTTATCATTCCTAAAGTATTTGGACAACAAGTAAAAGCGGGACACGCTGAATATGCATTGTATGGATTTGCCGTGTACTACGGAATCTGTTTACTTCTCAATTGGTGGTACTATCAGGGGCCAAAACGTGAATTTGACAACCCATAAATCGAAAATAATTGCAGAGCAGTTGTAAAAAACGAATCGACTGCTCTGTTTTTCTTTAATAAATAAACTGTTATGAAAAATCTAAAAAAGTTAGTTCTTACGGGTATCGCTGGCATGATTGCGGCAACTTCATTTGGTCAGAGTGAATTCACTCTGAGTGGTGAATACCGTCCAAGAGCAGAGTATCGTCACGGCTACAAGAGCGTGGCAGATTCTAATCAGCAAAACGCATTTTACATTGATCAACGTACTAGACTTAAGCTTAATTATAAGGTAAAAGACTATGAGTTTTATATATCTGTACAGGATATCCGTACATGGGGAGCAAACGCTCAGCTAAATGTTTCGGATGGCTTTATGTCTATTCATCAGGCTTGGGCAAAAGCAAACTTCAATGAGAACTGGGGTATAAAATTAGGACGTCAAGAGCTCAACTATGACGATGCCAGAATATTGGGAAATGTGGCATGGCTGCAGCAAGCAAGAAGTCATGATGCAGCTGTAATCCAGTGGCAAACTGAAAAGTCTAAATTGCATATAGGTGCAGCTTTCAACCAGGAAGGAATGCCGATGGTTGGAACAGATTATCCTTCAACGTTGAATCCTGCAGCTACATACCGCGATATGCACTATGCTTGGTTCAATACAAAATTTGGTGAAAAGGTTAACATGAGCTTATTGGCCATGAACCTCGGAAAACAAATCACTGTTATCAATACAGAAGGAAACAACCACAAATCTATGCACTACATACTGACTGCAGGAACACATACAAAGTTCAACTTCGGTAAGTTTAAAGCAGTATTGAATGGATATTATCAATTTGGTAGTGCATTCACAACACCTCAGTCTGATCATGGCGCATACTTATTAGGGTTGGATTGAATGCCTGTGAAGCTCCAAGGTATGCAGAAGAGGTGTCTGTTTGTGTACGACCAGACTGTGTTTCATAC
>CAJQJL010000140.1 GCA_905478665.1 uncultured Flavobacteriales bacterium | reverse complement strand
TGCAGGTTTCACTTCAAGATCCTCAGCATTTTTGGCGTACCAATACCCAGGCCAATCGCTAATCTTTTCCTCGATCTTCTCCCAAGTCTCTTCCTTGATAGGTTCAGGGGTAGACCAGGAGTAGCTATCTCTATACCACTTCTTTAACCAATCTCCCGACATAAAATTCTATTTCTTCTGTTGTTAGTGATTTTAGCACCTTCTGTCTCAAATAATTTTTGGCCTTCGCCAATTGAGACTTCGAAGTACCTTCTGTAATTTCAAGTTTCTGAGCAATTTCCTTATGCGTGTACTCCTCCATATAGAACAAGTTCAATACCGTTCGATAGCCCAATGGTAGTTCTCGGACAATGTCGAAAAAGGATCTTGAATTTAAATTTCTTTCAAAGTCATTCTCAACGAAACTCGGTTCAGTTATCGCTGGTGAATCCTCAAATGGAATCATTACCCTAGTCCAATGGTCCCGTCGTATTAAATCAATGCAATTGTGAACCATTACTCTTCTTATCCAACCACCCAAACTTCCAGATGGCTTGTATTTATGCAAGTTTTGAAAGACCTTTAAAAAACCTTCTTGCAGAAAGTCATTCGCCGTATCAGCATCTGGCGCGTACATACAACAAACCTTGAACATATCTTCAGCGAAGGTGTCGTAGAGTTTCTTATGTGCCTCCCGTTTACCAGAAATGCACTTTCGAAGAAGTTGTTTTTGTTCGTGTTTATCCAAGAGTTGGTCTAGTCGTATTTGTATGAAACAGACTCCCCTACTTTTGGAATAATCTGGTTAAAAAGGTCTGAGTTATTTGAATTTGAAATTTCAATTCCATTTTGTCCGTTAATGTTGGATTGATTCGCTGCATTCCAATAGCTAGGATTGAGATTGTCAAACATGATCTCTGTATCAATTGAAATTGTAATGATTCCTGGATTATCCTTGTCAATAGAAATGGAATTTGAATTCACCATATCTTGCAAGAGGTATTCGTTGTAAGCAAGTTCCAAAAACACTTTTTTCACAGTTCCAGAAGGTTGTGAATACTCACCTATAATTGTAATGGATGGATTTGTTCCTCCAAACTTACTTGTTAATTGAAATGTTTCATAAGTACCTTGTGGCACAGAAAATGAACTTACTTGGCTTGTGTTTCCCACGAGTGTATACGTAGAATTAACTGCACTTGTAAGGTGAATGTTTTCAGCCTGTAATCGCTGACCATCCAACGAGAGTGATTCTAAACTAATAATTAGCGTATCGATCGTTAGAACATTTGCTCCGAAGCTTACTGTGTTATTCTTAACTCTAATTTGAACGTCAGTTTGAACGGTTTCTTTCCATTGTTCTTTGTTACAAGCGGCCACTAAAACGACACTTAATAGCAAAAACACGCACTTAAATAATCTACTTTTCATAACTGATTTAATTGCTTACTCTAGTACAACGAAACAAAAGACATTCAGGGTTGTCCGAGTGCACTAAAGAGTCTGCAAGTTAGTGAATTCTACACTTCTAATCAAAAGAGACTTCCCTCCTACTTCAGTTGAAAATTATTTAACAAAAAAAGAACCCAAGAATGGGTTCTTTTTTGCCAATACACAGCTAACGTTGTACCTAACCGACTAAACTTTGTTACTCTCCCATGTATTCGCTAAGAAGTTTATTGAAATGTTTTTTCTGTTGATCCATCAGAATATAAGTGGATAATAATACCTGAGTAGTTCGCATCAACTTCTTGACCGAAAGCATTCAATGTTTTGATGATTTCTTTGGCTTCAACTGAATTGTCTACGCTACGTATGATAGACCAGTTGTTTGTCCCATCAAGATCAAATTGCGTCAGACGATAGTAGTTTAATTCCTTAGGTCCTCTATCTTCCACTGCGTATGAAATTGAATGGCTACTTGCCCCAGCTGCTGTAACAGTAGAAATTGTTGACCAATCGATTCCATCCTGCGATCGTTCGACAGTAAAATGACTGCTATTTTGTTCACTGTCTGTCCTCCATCGAAGAATATTCTTGGAGCCAAGAGAATAAGCTATGAATTCTGAAAGTTCTGATGGTAATGGAAGCAAATCACACGTTGTGGTGATGTTATTTAATGTGTAACTATAATCACATTGGTCACCAGCAAATCCGTCTACCACCATGTAAACGCATTGCCCAGCGTTAACCGTAAATGTTGATGATGTTTGTGAAGATCCAGGCTGCGAAGGATTTAGTGAATTCCAGACCTGCGTAAGATTACTGGGGGTACCTGTGAATATGGTCATTTGCAATCCATCGTTCAGTGTGCTGTTTGTACAATTCGTGATGTTATTGAAATCTACGCTCCAGTCACCTGTAGTCGTAGCACAGAAAAAGAACCATGAATCATTGTTAACTACATATGAAACATCGTCACCAGCTGTACATGTTGGACAGGTAGTTCCTGCATTTCCATCGAGGTTCTCGAGTCCAGTTGCTCCATTCGTTGGGTAGTACCCGATGTTCGTTCCGTTGTATGTTACACCGCACTCATCAATTCCTTCTGCACCGCTCACAGTATTGTTTGCAACGGGTTCGTATACACCTGCACAAAATTCTACATGACCATCATTTGGTCCACCGCAGTCTAAATCAACTACCTGAATGAGGTAATCACTACCAACACTGAGTCCTGTTTGTAAAACATGTACACCGGGGTCACCATTGTGAAGTTGATTGTAAATCTGTGAAGCACACGCTGGTTGACATCCCCCTCCAGGAGTAAATGGACCATAAATGCTTACGTGCGGAGAAGCACAATTGGTAGAGTTTGTTTTGGCAATTGAAAATACCAATGAGTCATTCAACGCTGTAACGCGATACCAAACACTGTGTTCTGTTGATCCACCTCCATAATTTGTATAACACTCTCCAGCTTGAAGAGATGCTCCATTTGTGGTACCTGAACAATCCTGTGTTCCAATCGTTAGAACCGTTGCGCTCGCGCAATTATCATTGGCTGGCTGTGCAAAACACAGTCCTGTTGTCACCAATACTACGAATAAGGTTATCGTCGTCTTCATTCTTGAGAAAGTTGAGGGTTGAGAACCTTATTTTTTGAAAAGACGCGAACGATGTAGTTTCCCAATTCTAGGGTAACGTCTTTGTCGTCTTCTCGACTCGCTTCTATTTGCAGTAGGTGAGCGCAGTTAACAAGTGTAACGGGAGCATTCGTGGCATCCACTTTTTCAGGATTCATTTCCACTTGGTAGGTGCCAGGATCGGCAGTGAGTTGCTCATCACATTGCGCGTATGCGAGAGAAGAGCAGATCAATAACAGAGAGAGAAATAAGGTTTTCATTGTTTGTTTAGTCTAAAAAGTAATTCTTAGATGTTAAAAAAATATACAAGGTGTATAAAAACAGTATATTAATTAACATCACTCATTAGACTAACGCCTATTATTTTTAAAAAGGTTGCCTAGTTTTTTTGAAAAAAAAAATGGGGCGAATTACCTATTAAATCAGTAGATTTTAGCTAAATCGTTTAGCTTATGGATTTGAGACTAGAGCGCCAATAATTATTGACAGAATAAAAATTAATAAAAAAGAAAGAACGGTAATTTTTTCACGTTGATTGACCGTTCTTTCAGTCTGAAATAGGAAATTAAAACATGCGTCAACTAGCGTATTCATTTGTAGTCTTGGTTGATTACATCTCACCAACGAAAATTAAACGAAATAAGGTTGCCTTACAAAAAAATGGCGTTGAAGACTACTTGCGATTTTTCCAAACCGAACGTAACAACAGTCCTCCGAATACAGACATTGAAATAATGAAGATTGTATTCTCCTTCATTAAGTAAAAGAGCACTGAGGCTATCAGGAATAAGGAAAGGATAAGTTGTTGCCCAAGTACATAACTCTTGTCATTGGGGTTGCTAACTTCAATTTCCAATTCTCCATTGTTGGCTTTTTTAAGAAAACTGCTGAGCTCAGAAGGGAGTCCTAGTAGTGTGGAGAATTGTTGTTTTAAGGTATCGAGGATTATTTTCTGTAGACCACCGTCCTTCATGATCAGCTTTTTCAAGTATGGTTTGAGCGTATTCATGTGTTTGTACTCTGGGGCCAGTACAGAGCTTGTTCCCAAAACTAGCATCAACGTGCGTTCAAGCAGAATCCAATCTTTGGGAACCTGAATGGTTTTCGTCAATTCACGTACGCTGATCTCCTTTCGTAAATTATCCAAACTGCTCCCTTTGATGTCATCGAATTTGAGATCCTTGAAATTCATGTTCTCGATTTCCACTTCATTCTGAATAAAATGGCTAATCGCTGTAATGAGCTTACTGGCGATTTTTTGAGAATCCTTGTCGTTTCCAACGAAGCCCATCTTTTTTAAAGAAGCGAGAATGGCCTTGTTGTCTTTGCGAATAATTGCCTGAACGATAATTGGAATTTCCTTTCGCATTTTATCATCCAGCACTGCGACTGCACCAAAATCCAGCAGAATAATTTCTCCCGCTTCATTTACCAAGACATTGCCTGGATGCGGATCGGCATGGTAGAATCCATCTTCCAAAATCATTTTACAGTAGACGAGTACCAGTCGCTCGGCCAATGCATCTCGATCTATTTCCCACGTATCTAATTGTTCCGTATTTGTGATTTTAACAGCATCCTGAAATTCGGTGACGAGGATTTTCTTCGAAGAATATTCGGTGTATACTTTTGGAATGATTACCCCTGCTGTTTCATTGAGGTTTTCACCGATTGTTTGCATCGACTGTGCTTCGCGTGTGTAATCCAACTCCTCTTCAATCATTATTCGCACCTGACTATACACATGTTCAATGCCACCAATGGTAATGAACCATGAAATGCGCTTGATCAAATTTTGAATGATTGTGAGGTCGGCTTTCGCCAATTCATGAATGTTTGGGTGTTGAACTTTAACAGCGACCGATTCTCCTGATTTCAGTCGTGCTTTGTAAACTTGTCCAATAGAAGCGGATGCAATGGGTGTTTCATCAAATTCGGAGAAGAGTTCTGCAATTGACTCATTTAATTCCCCTTCGATGAGTGCTATGTTTTCGTTAAGTTGACTGGCGGGTGCATGATCTTGAAGCGACTCCAGCACCTCCATGTATCGTTCAGGTAGAAAACCAGACATGACGGAGAGCAATTGTCCAACCTTTGTAAAGAGTCCTTGAAGTTCAAGAATTAGCTCCTTTACGCGTTTTGCGTTTTTTGCGTGAATTGCCT
This sequence comes from uncultured Flavobacteriales bacterium, assembly GCA_905478665.1. Lineage (GTDB taxonomy): Bacteria > Bacteroidota > Bacteroidia > Flavobacteriales_D > Crocinitomicaceae > UBA4466. Next base: position 16,014 of record CAJQJL010000140.1, on the reverse strand, counting down.
CAATTCGTTTACTGTAATATGACTTTCCGAAAATACGTTTCGCCAGAAAAATCCAGAGATAGCTCACAAGAATCTTAAAGGTGACTCTGTATGCCTTTCGAGCTCGTTTTCGATATGAAGCGGATACCTTCATCAGAACAATAACATCAGTTTAGACCAAGGTAGTGTTCATCTTTAAAGTAAATGACAGAATGTTTCACAAATTTTCATAAATCAGAAACAAATCAATATTCTATTTGGCATTCCTGTTTGGTTTTATCTTTCCTTATCTTAGCAGCATTATGAGCACGTTCACAAAATATAAGTCGTATTGGTATGGTGGAATCGCATTGGTTCTGGTCCTCGTTCTATTTTTCTTCTTGGGAGAGATTGTCTTGCCCTTTGTTTGGGCGCTTTTTCTGGCGTATTTAATTGATCCATGGGTGAAGAAAATACAACGTGTTGTGCCCAATCGAAATTTGGCGGTGACTATATTGATTGTTCCTTCTCTTCTTATAATCCTAGGATCAATTGTTTTGTTGGGCAAGCACCTAGTGAATGATACAACGCGGTTGGTGCATTCCTTGGAGTTGTTTGTAGATCAAAATCAGGAGAAGATTGATGATTTAAAGAACGGTGCGTATGATTTCTTCAACGACGTTGCCGAAAGTGAACAAGTGCAGTCTGCCTTGAATGAAATCAACGGGAAGATAGAAGGAGAAGAAAACGTAGAAGGAGAGGAGGCAGAATCAAAGGATGTATTTGCAGCCTTGGAAGACGTGTATGCCATGTTTCAAAGCGAAGATGCCGAGGCAACAAAAGAAAAGGATCGGTCATGGAATGGATTCATGATGTTTATTTATACGATGATTTATCTTTTCCCGATCCTGTATACCTATGATTATTTTGAGGAGAAGCAACGCAAATATGCTCCTTCGCGAGACCGATTGAAGGGAAAGCTCGATTTCATTTGGACGGATTTTAAAAATACATTTCTCGTGTACTTCCGTCAGCGCTCGAAAGTGGTGCTTATTTGCATGACAGTTTTCATTCTGACCTTTACCATCTTAGATCTTCCGGGCGCTATAATTCTCGGTGTTCTTGCGGGAATCATGACCTTCGCGGCGCATTTTCATTACATCTCCTTGCCACCAATTGCGATTGGGTGTTGGGTGCTTTCCATTGAACACGATCAAAGTTTCTTTCTGTATTTCGGAATCATCTTGGGCGTTTTCATAATGATGTCCGTACTTGATGAAACTGTTTTCTTCACTAAGATCATGAAAAGCGTTTCTGGGATGAATCCTGCCATTATGATCTTGTCCTTCGTCTTGTGGATCTATATTTTTGGTGTGTTCGTAGGAACTATCATTGCGCTCCCGATGACGACCTTGGTTTTATTGTACCTCGATCGGCTTCTTCTTCATGCCAAAGAGACTAAGGAAACACGTGCGGTGGAATGATGTGAAGTTTATTTAGTCGTTATCAGTTATGCTAGGGATATAATAACTTGCCGCGTACAGAAGTTCTTCACCAGTTGAGATAAAATGATTGAAGGCTGAATTATACCATTCTGGATCTGTTGGGTTTTTTGAATAATCCTCATAACAACGGACATCAAACATATTTCCATTTTCCCATGGTTCAATCCCATAAATGCCCAATCCAAATTTTTCTACGCGCTCAAGTACTATTCGAAATTCTGATTCTGTGAAGTATTTAATTGCCTCACTGTCGAATCCATCATTCATGTTCTTCAGTCCTGCAAAAATGTTCTTTTCCAGAAAGGCATGAGCTAATTCTCGATTCCTCATTCCTAATTATCCCACGACCTTTTCCACACGTTCTGGTTTGTCAAGCTTGGAAAGCGTTAAGCGAACGATGCTGTCTTTCAGCGCTGTTAAATCATGAGGAACATTACCAGCCAACGTAACAATGTCACCTCTTTTTAATAGATGGGTACTTCCTTCTGCACCGAAATCGATTTCACCATCCAACAGATGAATGAGAATAGGGAAGGGTGCCTTATGTTCTTTCATAATTTGCCCTTCTTTTAACAGAATGCGTATTTCTTTAGAGAACGAAGATTCCAAAAGCACTTTTGTGACAATCTTGTCGTCGTTGAAATCTAAATTTTCATTAAATGATTCAATCTTCATAGGTGTTTCTATTTTATGAGCGTTACAATCGTCGCCTTCTTAAAGGTAAATGATTTAGTTGGAAGTTAATGTAACGTTGGAGACACAGTCTTCTGGGGGTTCAATCCGTTTCAAATCATGTGCATTGTTTCATTCAATCCTAACTACTTTTTCAGTAGTCCCGTCGCTATAAACATAGATCAATAAGGTGTTCGGAAGATCTTCTGTCTCCAACCCAAGAAGATCAACAATTCGAATAAGGTGAACGTTTGTCTCAGTAAGCTCTTCAATTCCGACAAAGAAATCTTGATAATTTCCACATTCTCCCCATTGCGATGAATTTGAATAAATTAGTTCGTATTGATAGTCAACCATATTAGAGAAATCGTACACGTCGTAGTATGGGCCACCTAATCCCTCATGGAGTGTCGAAAACCAAAACGGGGGTTCGAAGCATGTTGAATCCAAATCTGATTGTCTGAAATCAACGCCTTCACCACAATTACCAATGAAGGAACTATCAATAGGAGCGATGCAAGATCCATAATTAAAATGACTGGGAGAAGAAGTTAAATTAGAGATAACAAGTGTTTCGACGCTACTACTTATAGTTGGATAAGGCGGGGGACCATTTAATATCGTTTTTCTGTGAATTGTATACGTGATTGAATTAACATCGACCACTTTATTTACGATGGTGTCTAAATGATACTCAAAGGGTGGTCCAGCGCTTCCATAAAGCTTCGTTTGATGAACATCTCCTATCTCAAAATTGTAAACCTCCGCGTTGGTCATCTGAGCATTTAACTGAAATGTACTAATAAACAGGAGTAGTAAAATTCTTATCATGGCTATCAGTTTATACTAAGAACAGCACTTTTCATTGAATGGTTGGTTCTTCATGTGCATTTCATACTTTCTGAGCGTTACAATCGTCACTTTCTTAAAGATAGCTGATTTAGCTCGAATTTGATGCGCTAAAGTGGATGCGTTATTGTGCTCTTTGTGTCGCTTGTTTGATTTTGTTCATCACCCGACTTAATTTCATTTTACTTTCTTTTAAGTTGTCGGAAGCTTCACTTATGATTTCATCAATTAGCTTGAACATCTCATCTGAATAGTTGAATTCGAATTCACCCAAATTACTCACCAGAATTTCTATCGATAATCTACCGCTGCCTGTTGAATTAGAATACGAACGCGCCTGTTCATTGATTTTGGGTGGTAGACAACAATAGTGCATGCTTCTAGTTATAACTACGTTAACTGATCAAAACATTCCGAACTGATCAAGTAGGCTTACATTTAAAATTGAATTAAATTCAGGTATTTATACCCTTGTTCTTGGCAAGTTTTAAAGGTAAGTTTGTTACACACGAAACTATAGAATTCATTAATGGATTAGTAAACACTAGTTCATTACAACGACGGCGCAATCTGAAAAGCCTACAGTAAATAGAGTAAGAACCACAATTAACTAGAAAAAACCATGAGTGATATTACACCAATTAAACTTCCGACACCCATCGACTGGAAAAAGAAAAAAGCGGCAGCTGAAAAACACATTGGAAAAGACTTAGACAAGGTGATGAACGGCGTTAACACGCGCAATTATATCAGTGCACTTGTTGAGGTATGCGCAGAGACTTCTATGCTTCGGGATGCAGTCGCTTCCTATTGGAATCCATATTTATTGGGTGAAAATACGCTATCGGATTTCTTTAAAGATTGGCTAACGTATACACCAACACCAGCGGATCCGGGATTGTACATTGAATATTGGGACTACCTTGTGAATACACAGAATGGTTTAATCTTGGTGAATAATGATGATTTCAAACCTTGGTTTCGCAAATTCCTTAATTTCCATGGAGATTGGATTAACAGTACTTCATCCACGGGGACGTTAAAAGACTGGATGACCTATGGAGGTACTACGGATCACCCATTCGATATTAAGGATTACGAACGACCTGATCCAAAAAGTCCTACTGGAGGTTTTAAGTCATTCAATCAGTTTTTCTTACGGAATCTTAAGGGAGGACAACGACCACTTTGTAAGAGCAATGCTTCTAAAGCGCCTATTGTAGCTCCTTGTGATGGTGGTATTTTTTACCTCAGTCGTGGTGAAGAATCAGAAAACACACGTTTTGACTTACCAGGGAAGTCCGATGAATTCGATTTGTTGGATGCAGTGCCGGGTTATGGACCGTATTTCCAAGGTGGAGCAATTCTCGATATTTTGCTTTGGTTTACTGATTATCATCACTTCCATGCACCAGTTGACGGTAAGGTGATTCATCATGGTTTGTACAGAGGGTCTTACAATTACGACTTCGGAGATTACGATCCAGATGATTTCTATGCGCCAAATCTACCAGCGAGCAGCGATCGTGTTGGATGGTACGAGAAATTAGGCAAGCACCAGCGATATGTTTGGATAATAAATACCGAGGAGTTTGGACTCGTTGCAATGATCGCCATTGGGTTCTGGGGAGTTGGAAGTATTGTGAATGCCTTAAAAGACAAGGCGGAAATCAAACGTGGACAGTACATGGGCCACTTCGGTTATGGAGGTTCATCCATTGTATTGGCGTTCCACCGCGATTTGGATATAGACTTTAAAGTAGGGTACAAGCCCGTTCAGGATGCCGACCGTCCATTACAAATGAATGTACGTGCTTGCTTGACTTAGGTCGAGCGGTTTACTGTTTTGAATGCGCGTCTATTCTGGATTTTTCTAAGATGAGCAAGAACGTTTCTACAACAGCTACCGTAATGCACGGATGCTAGTAGACTATGTAGGTAGTAAACCTTCGGGGAAGAAAAACGCTGAGTCGGAAGGTTCAGGTGAAAACCCGATCAGCCTATGAGTTGTTACCCGCTCAGTATAGCTGGCAGTTTGAAAAGTGAAACCCTTTGTCTTGAATGCCTTCGTTAAAACTTCGGTATTTGAAATGAAGGGTTTTTTGTTGAGCCTACTTAGCCTTCTTCAATTTCTTCTCGGCTTTTTTTTCTTTTGCAGTTTTAGTTGCTTCCTTCTTAACGTTCTTCTTTGAGTCTTTACCTTTTGCCATCCTGTTTTCTTTTCAATGTATGTTATTTCTAAATTTAACAAATCTACAGGACTTCCAGTTCCGGACTACTGAAACTACGTATGTCAATTATATCTATTTCCTCCCCGTCAACAAGAAAACAGGATAGCTCCCCGTAGGTTTTTCCATTACACTCACCGTTTGAATCTCCAATTCTTTGAATCCAGCATTTTCTGCCAGGGCGATAAATTCATTTCTATCAAAACCGAGGTGATGCACGCCTGTATCTTCAGAGTGAAAGGAGCCATCTTCTTTGTCCAGATCAGCAATCGCAATGATTCCGTTGTCCTTTAAGAGGAAATGAAATTTCTGGAAGAGTTTGGCGGGATCTTCTATATGATGAAGCGTCATGGAGGAGACAATTACATCGAAGGTGGTGTCCACTATTTCTTTTGTTAGATCGAGTTCCTTGATTTCCAATTCACAACCGATGGAGTCTTGTTTTGAGCGCAATACCTCATTCATAGATGAAGAAACATCAACGGCTGTGATTTTGCCTACGTGCGGTGCGATTTGAGAAGTTAGCAATCCCGTACCCGAACCAAAGTCTAGCACGTGCATCGCTTTTGTAAAGGGCACTTCTTTTAATATTCCTTGTCCGATATTGGCAACGTTTTGTGTTCGCGATTTGTGAGTGTCGTAGTCTGCCGCTTTTTCGGCAAAATAGTCTTTGTTTTCAGATTTCATAAGTTAAAATGGTTTAATACGCGTAGTGCTCTTAAGGTATTCCATCTGCTCGGGTTACCAGCTTTTTCCATTTGAAAATGTTCTTTTCCAGGGTGTTTTGCCTGCACATTCCAAGTAGCGTTTTTGTTTCGTTTTTTCAGTAAAACTTGAATTGCAGGATTCATTCGTTCGTCCCATTTACTTCCCGCATATTGAAAATAATCGAGGGCGCGAAGAATATCGTATTTCCATCGGCTGGGATAGGGCAGGTTCAAAAAGTCTTTCCGAATAACTTTGCCAGTTCTGTCAGAGAGGAAGAGTTGGTGCAGTAAAATAAATTCTTCAGCGCTCTTCCGCGCATCTTGAATTTCATTCATCCGGTAAATGTATCCAGACTTCTGAAATTCGATCAATCCTTCAAGAACTGAGATACTTGTGTGCAAGGAACTGTGCGTTGCTCCACTTCTTGTTGTTCGGCAGTTGAACCCACCATCAGACATTTTTTCATTGAGAATGCTATCGACAATTGAACACAATTTTTCCTCATCAATCCTAAAATAGGAAGCATAGTTCAAGAACATGCCGTTTACACAAACATCACTATGATGAGCTGTTGAAGGCCCCAATTGAACTCCTCCATCATCAGCTATTCCTGAATTGATGGTTAGCTCAATCGTTTCTTTTGCCAGTGCATTGTCTGGGCTGAGATTCAAATTGCGAAGATCTAGCAATGTATAATGAGAAGAAATCCATTTTGGTTGATAGAACCGATCTCCCCAATGACCGTTTGAATTTCGTTTGGACAAAAATTGTTTCCCCCAACCTTCAGTAGCAATTCTATCTTGCAGATCCTTTCTATCTTCTCCTAACAAATCTCGATGAACCTGATATTGCAAGGAAATATCTCCTTCAAGCAACCATTCTATAATTTGTTGTTTCTCCACAATTTCCAATCTACAAAATTTAACAATTCCGTGGAACCTTTCGGCCAAGTAGCCTTTTGGTCATTGTTCTAAATTGGGGTTGTTTCAAATCTTCTCGACTAGATAAGCATCATAATCTTTCATACTTTGAAGAATGATCTCTTTGGCCGTCTTAGCATCTTGAAATTCTTCAATCACGACTTCCTTGTTTTCTAATTTTTTATAATCCTCAAAGAAGTTTTTCAATTCCTTTAAGAAGTGCTCTGGCAGTTCCGAGATGTCGTCGATGTGACTCACACTCATGTCGTTTTCAGCCATAGCAATTATTTTATCATCCAACTCACCATTATCGATCATACGCATCACGCCAATTACTTTTGCTGAAACGATGCACATTGGCACAACTGCAATTTGAGAGAGAACCAGAATGTCCAAAGGGTCGTTATCGTCACAATAGGTTTTAGGAATAAACCCATAATTTGCAGGGTAGTACATTGATGAATATATCACTCTGTCCATGATGAGAAGGCCTGATTCTTTATCTAATTCATATTTTGCTCGGGTATTTTTGGGAATCTCTATTATCCCGTTGACATAGTCGGGAGCATTTTTCCCAACACCTACTTTGTGCCAGGGATTGTTTAAGTCAATAGTCATAAATCATTTTGTAATAAAGGTAAGAAAAACCGATAGGTTTTGAGTCTGGGAACGGGAAGTGACCCCCCTGAACCGATAGGTTTTGAGTAAGGGAACGGGAAGTGACCCATTGAACCGACAGATTTTGAGTAAGAAGAGAACGTAGACGTTCGAAAAGCAAACGGTAGTGCCGCCCTAGGGAAGTGACCCATTGAACCGACAGGTTTTGAGTAAGAAGAGAACGTAGACGTTCGAAAAGCAAACGGTAGTGCCGCTCTAGGGAAGTGACCCATTGCGTCTAAATAAAAAAACCGCCGTCAATCATTGACGGTGGTTTCTACACTCTGTGAAGAGTAAATTATGTAAGCTGATAGCTTATTCTGACTTTGCAGCTTGAGCTTTTGCTTCTTCAAGCAATTCAGCCATTTCTTTTTCAACTTCAGCCTCCGATAATGGAGCAACTGCTTCTGGAGCTTTCACTTCTCCTATCTCTGCAGCACTTTCATCAACAGCAGGGTTTGCTACTAATTCAGCTTTAATCGCTGCAACTTGATCTTCAGCAGATGGCGCAGCTGGTGCAGCATCATCCATTTCATCAACTTGCTTCTTAAAATCGTCATGCATTTCTGCAGGAAGATTCTTCAAAATTTCATCTAGGTTCTCTTTTAAGCTTGCTTTTTCTTTATTCATGGTATATGGTTTTTTCGAGAATTGATCTCAGTTAATTCAGTCGGTTAATATAATGAATTTGATCGAGTAAGGTACTTAATCGTATTTATAATTCAAGCTGGTAAATCGACATGGATTAATTAAAAATCGGATAATTTCCCTTGTATTTACTTGGATTGAGTGATTTTAGGCAGATTAAAATTAGGTATAATTACGGGGGGCAATTCAGGTATTTATACCTGGCTTGTATCAATGAAATTTAGGGGACATTATTCACTTTTAGAACGCTTCTATTTCATTACGCTTCAAATAGACCTCCACAATTATCCGTGAAACTAACTCCAATGTCATTTCGTTTGGCGTGATCAAAAGCTCATAATAGGCCCTTTTTCCTGGTTCCTTGTGCTTGATGACGATTCCTATTTCCAGCAGCACTTTGCGTCCAAGGACTTTTCCTCCATAGCAGTATTTAAAGGAATTGTTGTTAATCTCACCCTTCATAGCAGAGATTCGGTGTAACATCTTATAGGTCTTATTGAAATATTTTTTGAATTGCTTTATTCGCCCTTTTGAAACATCATCGCCATGCAGAACGGTAGCTGTATAGGCCGCAATTTCATTTAACTCAGCTAAAAATTTCTTCCGTTCTTCAGGACTCTGCTCCATGTCCACGAAGTTAATTTGAAAAATTGGATTCATAGTAAAATGCGCTGTAAGTTGCGCTTGGTCATCGTCCTCGGAAATGCCTGCAATAAATAATTCCTAATTTAGCTCAAACGTTCATTATGAAATTTCTAATTCTCCTTCTGGTTGTTCTTATTAGTGAATCTTCTATCTGTCAAACCGAAGTTCTTATTCCGTTTAGAGAAGTGAGAGGAGGAAAATTTGGGTATCTAAATGGAGAAGGAGAGGTTGTTATACCCGCCAAATACCGAGAAGCACATAACTTCTCAAAATCAGGATATGCTTTTGTTTTAGAAGATCAAGGAGTCGATCGACCGGGACCTCCACGACCAGGATCGCCAGCTGCTGAACCCGTTTGGAAAATAATTGATGCGAACGGAAGTGAAATAGAACACCTTTTTGCCAAAATAAAACCGATTAGTAAAAACAAAGAATACAGCAATAGTAGAGGGTTTATCGATGGAAAAGCTATCGTACATACCGATGATGGATTTGTGGTCTTAACGACAAACATGGAAGTTTTGTTTAAAGAAGGCTATGATAAAATATATCCCTTCAAAGAGGGGTGCGCATTGGCATATAAAGACCGTAAATGGTATGTATTACTTGAAAACGGCAGCGTGAATAAAGTGGAAGAAAACCTAAAACCGAAGAGGAAAAATTTTTCGGAGGGTTTTTGTCAGGTTCTGGAAACCAATGCGGGGAATTCAATGGTGGGATGTATTGACACCAGTGGCAAGGTTGCCATTCAACCAAAATTTGAAGATGTAGGTAACTTTACAGGATGCGGACTAACGTGGGCAAGGAGTGCTGAGGAGCATGACAGCTTGGGAATCATTGATCGATCTGGAGAGTGGGTCGTTAAGCCGACACTTGCAATGGTTATGGATTTTGATAAGGATGCCAAAGCGACGATGGCAACGAGTGGCGATGCTCCTTATATGCACAAAGCTCACAGGCACTATTACAAATTCAATCATAAAGGCCAGTATGTAATTGTCAAAGCGAGCGGTGAAGTCATTCCTGCGTCTGACAGTATTAAGCGCTTGTTCAAGTTTGGAAATGGATTGGCCATGTTCAGACTGGATCGGAAACGTGAGAGCCTGGGCTACCTGGACACGAACGGTCGTATCGTTGTTCCCCCAATTTATGATAATGGACAAGACTTTGAAGGCGGAATCGCAATTGTTAGTGTCGATCGTAAATGGGGAGTAATCGATAAAAAAGGTGAAGCCTTATTGTCATGCGAATACGATGAAATTAATGGCTTTCACGATGGGATTGTCATTTTGGAAAAAAAGAAAATGTTTGGCTTTTATAATTCGAAGGAAGGAATCCTTATTGAGCCGAAATTTGCAGCGTTAAAACACTTTAAAGATGGCTACGCAGCGGCAATGGATGTGAAAACCAAGCGATGGGGAATGATTGATACGAAAGGCGATTGGAAGATAAAGCCTCAGTATGAAATGCTGTATTTTGCCACTTCAATTGAAGAATAGTGAAGGTGGTAAATCGCTGAAAGCTTGCCAGTATATAGACCTGCCACAGGATTTGTTTCTTGAAATTCGAAATTATCCAACCAAGTATAAGTAAAGTTGAAAGACCATTTTGATAGAGTAGATTATACTGTTCTGCGATAACTGAGCCCACCTAAAAGAATGGTAAACATGACAAAAAGTAAAATAAACTTGTCATTTTAAAGAATACGCTTATCTTTGTGTCAAACAAACTTTACATAAAATCAAATACAGTTTACAAATGGAAAAGCAAAAAATGAATAAAGAAGTCGTTAAAGCCACTAAAAATCTGGCTTTATGGACCATCTTATGGGTAGCCTCTCTGGCATTAGCCACCTTTGGACCGAAGTTTCTTTGGGAAGAAAATACTATCTTAAGTATTCTTACAATCGCAATTAATTCGGCTTTGGGAGCAGGGATGATCTGGGCAAACGTCAAACACCTCAGTGTACTTGATGAACTTCAGAAGAAAATTCAATTGGATGCCATGGGAATTGCGTTGGGAGTTGGAATTGTTGGTGGATTGAGTTATTCGGTAATGGATATTTCAAATGTCATCTCAAGCAATGCTGAAATTGGCTTTTTGGTGATGTTAATTAGCATTTCTTATATGGTAGCTTTGTTAATTGGTAAAAAGCGTTACGCATGAAAAATCGATTAAAAGTATTGCGAGCAGAAAAGGACATGACTCAAGCAGATCTAGCGGATTCATTGGCTGTTTCTCGCCAAACGATAAATGCCATTGAGAAGGGTAAGTTTGATCCAAGTTTACCTCTGGCCTTCAAAATGTCGAAATTGTTTGAATTGCCCATTGAGGAAATATTCCAAAACAATGAATAAAAATTATTCCTTAAACCACCCTGAATATTTTAGATAATTGTTCGCAATACGCATTACTTCTCCTTCAAACAGTTCAGGTGAAATCGACTTTACTTTCTTGGCAGGGACGCCTGCATATACAGATCCTCCTTCAACGCGCGTTCCTCCCAATAGAACCGCTCCTGCAGCGATGATTGAACCAGATTCGATGTAACATCCATCCATTACAATCGATCCCATTCCTATCAAAACGTTGTCTTCAATGGTACATCCGTGCACTAAAGCATTGTGTCCTACGGAAACATTGTTCCCCAAGGTAGTTTTGGCTTTTTCGAATGTAGCGTGAATCACTGCTCCATCTTGAATGTTGACTTTGTTTCCCATGGTAATCGAGTTCACATCGCCGCGCACAACAGCGCTAAACCAAACGGAACATTGATCGCCCATGGTAACTTCTCCAACGATTGTTGAGTTTTCTGCGAACCAGCAGTCTTTTCCGTAAATTGGTTTTTTCCCTCTACATTCTTTAATTAATGCCATATTAATAGTTTGAGGATCAAAGATGGTAAATTTGAATTGGATTTCCTCTCAATTACTGGGATTCCCGCTTTGGAGGGGGATATAGGGGGAGAACAGGAAGATACGATACAAAAAAGCTTCCATACTACTAAATGAAGGCTTTACAGAATCAATGGGGGTTAAAAGCACCTACCTTGGCTCTGTTATGTCCCCCCTCTTAGTCTCCCCCCGAGGGGAGATACCTATTTCTGTTTTCAATTTCCGATAATGGAGTGTTTTCCAGACCCATTGTCCAGTTCCCCCCTTTGGAGGGGGATATAGGGGGAGGACAGGAAAATACGATACAAAAAAGCCTTCATACTACTAAATGAAGGCTTTCTAGAATCAAAAGGACAAGGTACTTACCTTGGAGAGGCAAAAAGGCTAAATAAGTACACCCTTTGATTCTTCAGTATTGCGTTTATTAATTGTCAATTCACCATGTCCCTCGATGTAATTTGCAATCAAATCACCGATGGTACTGCAAGCGGAAGGAGAGTCGGCAGAAAGGTCTTGTGATACAATTCCTTCTTCCATTGCCCAATCAACGGCTTGTCGAATGACTGCGGCTTCCTCGTTCATTTCGAAGTATTCCAGAAGCATGGCAGCTGCCAAAATTGTGGCATTTGGATTGGCGATGTCTTGTCCTTTGGCTTGAGGATAAGAACCGTGAATTGGTTCAAACAAGGCATTCAATCCACCGACAGAAGCGGAGGGCAACATCCCAATAGATCCTGTAATTACGCTGGCTAGGTCAGAAAGAATGTCTCCAAACATGTTCTCTGTCAAAATGACATCGAAAGACTGCGGTTGCTGAATAATCTGCATTGCTGCATTGTCCACAAAGAGGTATTCCAATTTTACTTGTGGATAAAGCTCGGCAACATTCATCACTTCTTTTCTCCACAAACGGGAGGTTTCTAACACATTCGCCTTGTCTACTACGGTCACCTTTTTATTTCGTTGTTCGGCGGCCTTGAATGCTTCATGGGCGATGCGCTCAATTTGACGAGAAGTGTAGGTGCAGAGATCACTAGCGACAGTGCCGTCTTCACTTAGTGTTTTCTCGCCGAAGTAAATCCCACCAATTAGTTCGCGGTAGATCACAAAATCTACATCGTTCAATAAGTGATTTTTTAGGGGGGATTGATCTGCAATGTTATCGTATGTTACGATCGGTCGAATATTGCAAAACAAGCCTAGGAACTTTCTCAGTTTCAACAAGCCTTGTTCAGGTCGAACCTTCAAGGTAGGATCATTGTCGTATTTGGGATCACCAATTGCCCCAAGAAGAACGCCGTCACTTTGTGCGCACAAAGCCAATCCTTTATCTGTGATAGGCTCGCCATGTTTTTCAATTGCACATGCACCCATTTCAACGGGAACATATTTGAATTCATGGTTAAACCGATAACTGATGGCGTCAAGGACTTTAATCGCTTGATTTACGATCTCTGGACCGATTCCATCTCCCTTAATAACTGCTATTTGTTTTTTCATAATATGTTAAGTTCTTCAAATGCTTCAACCTCTTTTTTAATGCTCACTAAATATTCTAATTCACTGATGTCTTCCATGATAAATTTCTTCTTCAATGGATCGATATCAAAGGTCTTCTGAAATGAAAATGTGTCGTCGTAAACACGAACGGCTTGCTTTTCGATATCAACTTCAATATTTGTTGAGGGGTTCTTTTCGACGTATTGGGTAATCAATGCGAGTTCTTCGGCTGCTATTTCGATGGGTACGATGTCGTTATTCAATGCGTTCCCTTTAAAAATGTCGGCAAACTGACTAGAGATGATGGCACGAATGCCGTAATCCGAAATTGCCCAAGCTGCATGCTCTCTGCTAGATCCGCATCCGAAGTTGTTTCCAGCAATAAGTACTGAACTTCCTTTTGGATAGTGATTGAATGCAAAGTCTTCGTTTGGCTCACCGTTTTTCTGATAACGCCAATTGGCGAAAAGATGTTCGCCAAACCCTTCTCGATTCGTCGATTTTAAAAATTTTGCGGGGATAATTTGATCGGTATCAATGTTGTCAACGTTCAATACCATTCCTGTTGATTGGATTCTTTTCATATCAATTCAAATAAATACGTGGGTCAGTTATTTCACCATTAATGGCGGATGCTGCCGCTGTCATTGGACTTGCCAAAATCGTTCGTGCGCCGTCTCCTTGTCTGCCTTCAAAATTCCGATTGGAGGTTGAAACACAGAGTGCGCCACTCGGTACTTTATCTTCGTTCATTGCCAAACATGCCGAGCAGCCAGGTTCTCTAAATTCGAATCCTGCGTTTTTGAAGATAATATCAAGGCCCTCTTCGATGGCTTGTTTACGCACATCGTTAGATCCTGGAACAACCCATGCCGTGACGTGTTTTGCCTTTTGTTTGTCTTTTACTATTTCAGCTGCTTGACGTAAATCTTCTATACGCCCGTTGGTACAACTACCGATAAACACATGGTCGATCTTTTTACCGATGATCATTTCTTCGAGTTCCATTTGCATGTAGCTCAATCCTTTTGAACTGTTGCGTGATGTTGAGCTTACGCGTTCTGAAATATCAATCCCCGTATCTGGAGAAGTTCCAGTTGTCACCATCGGTGTTATATCTCTTCCGTCGAATTCTATTTCTGAATCAAAGACAGCGTTTGGTTCTGTGTTCAGCGCGATCCAATTTGCAATTTTCTCTTCGGAGATATCCTCAACGCGTTGTTGTACGTATTGGATGGTAGTGTAATCAATTCCAACAAGTCCACCACGTGCTCCCATTTCTATGCTCATATTGCATACGGTCATACGTTCTTCCATTGAAAAATTTCGAAAGACTGCGCCTGTAAATTCAATGAAATGTCCTGTTGCACCTTCTGTACCCAATTGGGCTATGATGTACAATGCGGTATCTTTCGCAGTCACTCCTTTTCCGAGTTTTCCGCCCACAGTTATGCGCATTGTTTTTGGACGGCTAAGAAGGAGGCATTGAGTGTTCAATACATGCTCCACTTGTGATGTTCCAATTCCAAAGGCTATTGCGCCAAAAGCCCCGTGTGTTGATGTATGACTGTCTCCACATACGATGGTTATTCCTGGTAGGGTATAACCGTTTTCGGGGCCAATAACGTGTACAATGCCGTTTTTTTGATGTCCAATGCCAAAGAGTTCAATTCCGTGATCACTACAATTTTTTATCAAGGTGCTCACTTGATTTTTGGACAACTCATTCTCAATTGGCAAATGTTGATTGATTGTTGGAACATTGTGATCGGCCGTTGCGATGGTTTGCTTGGGTCGAAAAACGTTTGCTCCACGATTATTCAATCCTGTAAAAGCTTGTGGACTGGTCACTTCATGAATGTAGTGGGTGTCAATGTAGAGCACGTCGGTTGTATCCGTTACTGACTTGACCACATGCTGATCCCATATTTTATCGATTATCGTGCGTGACATAGTACAACGTTGTTAAGGAGTTCTTTCAATTGAAAATCATTGATTTGCTTCACTTTGTCCGCCAGTTTTAGGAAATGATGATAGGCATCGTTCAGCTGATCTGTATTCAAATCAATTTGCAGCAATTTTGCCCGATACTTCAATGCCGCTCTTCCGCTTCTGGCAGTAAGAATGATTTTTGAACTGTCGGCGCCAACTTCTTTTGGGTCAATAATTTCATATGTTTCTCGGCTCTTAATGACACCGTCTTGATGTATTCCAGAGG
Organism: uncultured Flavobacteriales bacterium; assembly: GCA_905478665.1. Classification (GTDB taxonomy): domain Bacteria; phylum Bacteroidota; class Bacteroidia; order Flavobacteriales_D; family Crocinitomicaceae; genus UBA4466. The sequence goes on along the minus strand of CAJQJL010000140.1, from coordinate 612 downwards.
AATGCGAAAAGGCATTTTCACCCACAATTGCTTTGTTTCGCTGTACAGGCATATTCATTTCCGACTCTATGATTCGAGAGATTTGCGTCAGTTGCTCAGTCTGAATATTCGTTTGCAGTTGGATGTGCTCATGCTGTCTCAAAATCATGACAACTTCTTCCAGCGAAGTGTTTCCAGCTCGCTCACCAACTCCATTGATCGTGCATTCCACCTGTCGCGCTCCTGCTTGAACACCCGCAATACTGTTTGCGGTCGCAAGTCCAAGGTCGTTATGACAATGGGTGGAAAGAATGGCTTTATCCATGTTCGGAACGTTGTTCATCAAATAGGCTATTTTTTCTCCGTATTGATGAGGGAGGCAGTATCCCGTTGTATCTGGAATATTGATGATTGTTGCCCCAGCATCGATCATTTGTTCGACCACTTGAGCAAGAAATGTGTTATCCGTTCTTCCAGCATCCTCGGCGTAGAATTCAACTTCAGCGCATAAGTTACGTGCTGTTTTCACAGCTTTGATGCCACGCTCAATTACTTCTTGTCGAGAGGAATTTAACTTCTGAAGAATATGGTAATCGGATGTTCCTATACCTGTATGGATTCTTCCATTTGTTG
>CAJQJL010000139.1 GCA_905478665.1 uncultured Flavobacteriales bacterium | reverse complement strand
TTCTATATCAGTCAACTGCTGAACCTAGAAAGCGTGGTTTTCTGTGTGAATAAAATGGATTTGATCGATTACAACGAAGATGCCTTTATTGAGATTGCGATTCAGATAAAGAACATGGTGCATTCGCTCAATTCAGACATCGAATATTCGATTATTCCAGTCAGTTCGCTAAAAGGAGACAATGTTGTAAATCGTTCTGATCATATGCCATGGTATAAAGGAGAGACATTGAATGAACGTTTACATTCACGAAAAAGAGACGCCAGTAAAGTTGCTCCCTTTCGTTTTGATGTTCAATTGGTGATTCACGCACAAGAAAAAGGGTTTGTTGATTACAGGGGCTATGCTGGTCGAGTAGTTAGTGGTGACATTAGTGTAGGTGACCGAATCGTGACGCTCCCCTCTTTGAAAGAGAGCGTTATCACCGAAATACGAAGACATACGGATACGCTTGAAACGGCTCATGCTGGTGACAGCGTTTCAATCTCCTTGGCAGATGACATTGATGTTAGTAGAGGTGCGCTAATCTGTCAAGCTGGAAATATACCAGATCAGCGCACGCAAATTCAAGCAACACTTGTTTGGATGGATGAAAAATCCGTTATGGCTGGGGCGAAGTTGCTGCTAAAAACAGGATCACGAGAATTTCCTGCTAAACTTCAAAACATACTTTCCACCGTTAATCCAGAAGCTCCATTGGAAAAAACGAATGCAACATCCATTGAACTGAACGATATAACTGAAGTTGAACTGAAACTGAGTCAACCAGGTTATTTTGATGACTACCGTGACAATAAGAAAAATGGCGTGTTCATACTTATCGACCCACAGAGCAACAACACGATAGCGGTTGGCTTCGTGAACTGAAGATATAAAAGAGACTATTTGATGACTGCGAGCGTTTCGCTAAACGCAAAATGGCTTGCACTATCGGTAGGTTACAATTAAGTACAGAAAAGCCTTCATTCGTGAGGGCTTTTCATGTTTCTATCGCATGCTAGCATCATAGATTTTGTATATTTATAAATCAACAGTTAAAATTTAATAGCTATGATTCCATTGATTATTATTGGAGGTCTTGTACTTCTTATTCTTCTTGTCTTTTGGGGACTTTACAATGGACTTGTCCGTGCCAAAAATGTCGTGGAAGAAGGCTTTAGTGGAATTGATGTGCAATTAAAAAAGCGTTTTGAGCTGATTCCCAACCTCATTGAAGCCGTTAAAGGCTACAACGCGCATGAGGCAGAAGTACTGGAAAAGATTGTTGCTAGTAGAAGCGCAAGTGGTGGTTCTGTAGGATCCGCTGCTTCGTCCGACCGTTCGATAACTGGAGCACTGAAAAATTTCAGAATTCACGTGGAAGCTTATCCCGACTTGCAGGCCAATACTCAATTTTTGAAGCTAATGGACAATCTGTCTGCAGTGGAAAATGAATTGGCGATGGCAAGACGCTACTACAATGGAGCGACACGTGATTACAACACCAAAATAGAAATCTTCCCCGGCGTTCTTGTAGCCAAAATGTTGAATTTCGCAGCTGCAGAATTTTACGAAGTTGAAGATGATTCTGAACGATCTGCACCAGAAGTCAACATTAATGACTGAAACATGAACAAGTTCATTCTACCTCTAATTCTATTACTTTCCTCGCCAATCTTTGGGCAGGTCTTTGAAGTTGATGAGGCAGACCTTTATGAGCACATCCTTGCATTCCACAGTGACATTCGGGTTCTGGATGATAATAGCGTTCAGGTCACCGAATCGATTACAGTATATTCCGAAGGAAATAAAATTAAACGCGGCATTTATAGAGGACTACCTATCTCCTTTTTCTACGAAGGAAAAAACAGGGTAATTGAATATGAATTACTTCATGTAAAACGAAATGGCAAAGCAGAACCATATCATATAAAAATGGATGAAAATGATGTCCGTTTTTACGCTGGATCTTCTAATGCATCTATTCCTAAAGGGGTGCATACTTATCAGTTCTCATATAAATTGAGTAATGTCATCCACTCTCTTAAAAAATCAGATGAACTTTATTGGAATGTTAACGGCAATGGTTGGGAATTCGATATTGACTTAATTTCTGCAAATGTTTATTACCCAGAAAATTCCACACTTCTTGAATTCGACGGTTTTGTGAATAGGTTTGGTAATGAAAGTAAAAGTATCATGACTGAAGCAATCGAAGGTGGCATAAGCTATGTCGGCACGCGTAAATTTAATGATCATGAAAGTCTCACCATAGAAGTCGCGTGGTGTAAAAAGACCCTGAAAACGCCAACTAAAATGTAAACGCATGAATAAACTAATTCTACTCTTAACACTGTTTTTAAGCCTTACTGTTTTCAGTCAGGAAACTTCAATTCCTGAAGCTTATCAATACGAGCACATTCTAAAGTATCACAGTGATATCTATGTCCTGAAAGATTGTCAAGTTCAAATCACTGAAACGATTACAGTATTCGCAGAAGGAAATGAGATTAAACATGGAATTTATCGGGAACTCCCTACCTCCTATTTATACAACAATGGAAACACGCACATAGGCTTTGAGTTACTTGAAGTGAAGCGCGATGGGGAATCAGAACCGTATCATACAGAAGGCATGACCAATGGAATTAAAATCTATGCAGGCTCTGCAGATTATTACGTTCCGAGAGGTGTTCACACATATCAGTTTACGTACCGAGTTCGGCATGCACTTCAGTACTTTGAAGATTTCGATGAAATTTATTGGAATGTCAATGGAAATGGATGGATGTTCCGCATGGATTCTGTCACAGCAAACGTCTATTTACCCGAAGGAGCAAAACTTGTTCGCCATGATGGATATACTGGGAAATATGGTTACGTAGGTAAAAACTTTAAAACGGAAGAAATTAAGGGAGGCATTCGATACACGGTAACGCGCGGATTTTTAAGTCATGAAAACTTGACTGTTGCAGTTGCATGGGACAAAGGTCATCTTGTCTACCCAACTGCTTGGGAAGAATTTCTATTTTGGGTGCAATCGTACATCCTATGGGTAATTGGAGGATTGGGAATACTGATTGGCTTCTCTTTCAATTTCAGAATGTGGTACAAATATGGTCGTGACCCAAAGCCAGGAACAATTATTCCATTATTCTATGCACCAAAAGGATTCTCACCCGCAGAATGTATTTATCTCAAAAAAGCAGGCAGAAAGTCTGACACCATGTTTGGTTCCATGTTGATTAGCCTTGCTGTGAAAGGCATGGTCGATATTGAGGTAGAAGGTAAATCAGGCATTTTGGGGAGTCGAACATACACGATAACCAATAAAAATGTTGATCCCAAGAAGGCTAAAAAAACACTCACAAAGGTAGAGACGTATTTCTACGAAAGACTAATGGGATCACGCTCAACAGAAACCATTCAAAACAAAAAATACAACCCGCGCATTGCATCAGCTAATACGAAATTGACCAAGCGTGTAGACAAATTGCAAAAGGACAAATACTACGTCCGCAATTCTCACCTGAAAGGGAAACAATTCATTGTACCTGTAATTATGGGGATACTCGGGGGAATCGGGTTCTTCTTCTATGGAGGAAACATTGCGGTCCTCATTGCTGGAATTGCGATCATGCTTGTAATGAATTTTATTTTCAGCCGTTTGTACGAACAGCCTACTGTCGAAGGGCGCAAGAAAATGGACGAAATTGCTGGATTCGAAATGTATTTGAAATACGCGGATAAAGAACGAATTCGTTTGATGAATCCTCCAACCATGAACTTTGAACATTACGAAGATAACCTTGCGTATGCCATTGCACTTGGTGTCGCTGAAGAATGGGCAGGGCAATTCGATCCTGTTGAACTTCAGGAAATGTACAATCACCACATGCCTTATTTAATCGGTATGTCCATGGCAGACTTCAGCAGTATTGGATCGGATCTTTCACGTACCGTATCTGCAGCATCTACCCCACCTTCTTCATCAGGATCAGGAAGTGGCGGCGGTGGATTCTCTGGCGGTGGCGGCGGAGGTGGCGGCGGAGGTGGCTGGTAGTCTTCTACTTTTTCAATTCCTTAATCAGTTCATTTTCAAACGCCATTCTGAGGTTTCGCTTTTCATTTTTGCTCGCCTTCTTGTCGAACAGCGCTAGGCATGTACTGGTTTCAATGCTTTCTAGGATCAACGAACATTTGGATCCATTGTCCTTGAGAATGATCCGCGCGGTGACAGTTTCACAGTAACCCGTTTCGCTTTCTAGCATGTATTTTTCGGCTTGAATGGTATAATAGAAAACTCCTGCTTGATCTACATAGCTGGAATCAAGAATAGGTATTTCCCATTCATAGACATGATCTACGGTCGTTTGGGTAGAATCGGTGTAAATGGTATCGCTCATTTGTTCATATCCAGAAAGGTAATACCACGCTGGGCCTCCAAGTTGATCTGTAGAAAAATTGGCGTTATCAAAGTTTAGGGATAAAGGATAATTTGTCGCGATTGAATTGGGTGGAACTTGATTGATTTTGTTCACCAACTCCTCAGCCGACATCTCGAAATCATATTTCTTACCGTATTTGAGTTCTACATCAGCCTGACTTGTCGCTCCAAATGCAAAAGCCGCGATAAGCAATGAATAGACAGGTGAAAATTGAAACTTCTTCCAACAGTATTCTTGTGCTGCGACTCTATTGGCGATTGGCAACGCAGAAAGCGCCAGTAAATCCGTAGAATCTACCACTCTTGCAATTGTGAACGGTGCGTATTCATTCCAGAAATCAATAAAGCCCTGCGCATAGGCAGATTTCCAGAAGACAAAAGCTAGTGCAATGCATGCCAGAACTAACTTCCTGTATTTCGGAAAGAGCGCTATCCAGAAAAGAGCAAAAACAAAAAGCCCCGCAAAATCAGAAAGCTTTCCTGTAAACCAATTTGAAAACAGATCCTTGAGAATGAAATCGTTCAAGAATAAGACAACCAGCCCACCAATGAACCAAGGCGTTGTGAGTAAAGCTAGTCCTGCGTTTTTATTATGTCGCTCTTTTTTAAGAATCATATAATTTGTAAAGTGCTTAAAGTTAGCACTTTCCTGTTAGGTTTTTAAGATTGACAGGTCTGATTATGGAAATATGGATGATTGGTTACCAGTTGAAATTATTGAAAAAGTTAGAATCAAATGAAGTACAAAACAGCACTGCACCCCATATGGATTTCTGCTTCGTTCGACAACTCGAACTTGAGGAATTATTTCTTACTTTAGAAAATGAAACTTCGCTAGAAAACCTCACCGTGGGTAGTCCTAATATTAGTAACAATGAAATCTGGAATAAACATGCGCATAATCTATTTTTTGTTTTTTTCTTTCGTTTTGCACTTGTTATATTCCTGTTCAGAGCAAAAAGAGCCAGATAGATTACATGAATTATTAGATAAACTAGAAAATGAAGGGGATTCGGAATCAACACTAGATGATCTTTTAGAACTCACTGAAGAAATGGAAGGAACCGCGACAATTATTGTTGACAGCGCACATTTTGAAATTACTTTTCCCATTACAAATCCTGAAGAAAGTACAATTATTCAAATTATCGAAAATGAACGAATTAAAATCTACCAATATAAAGCAAACACGCAAGATAGTGAAGACGATAATCTTGGTTATAGTATAGACTATGTCTTTATCCCTGAACTTAAAACCGAAGAAGAAATCGATTACTTATTCAATGAACAAAGAGATTATCTTATATCAGCAAGCAATGCAAAGGTAGAATTTGAAAGAGTAATCGACTTAGATGGTACTCCTGGCAGGCATTTGTATTTAACAATTGATGATTCTGACATGAAAACTAATTGCAAAATGTACTTTAAAAACGGGATCCTCTATAAATTGGCAGTAGTAACTGCAGATGGGAAATTATTTAATAAATCAATACGGAAATTCTTCGATTCTTTTAAAATATTGGAGTGATCATGTTGCTGACTTAGTGCGGCTATTGGCATCCGGTTTTCTGTATCTTCAAACGCTCCCTTCTCTTGTAGTAATACAACTTAGTAAGAAAATCATTACTATCTTCGAAAAAGTTGTGACCCCGTACGATTTCAGAACTTCAAACCATCACCAACCCCATCACACCAATGGTAAAACTTTCGAATAGAGCTTTAATTAGTCGACTGTATAGTTCAGCCGATCAACAACTGCAGGACGCTAATTTTGATACTGACAATTGGTCTCAGTGGTATGAGGTTGTTCAGGGGCTCACAGGAGCTGAAAAGATGGTTTATGTGATTGTGAAACTAAATCAAACGGTAACAAACGGTGGGTTTTCAGAGTTTTACGAAAACTCTTTTGGGGTATTTGCTCCAGAAATTATTCATGCACTAAACGAAATTAAAGCGGTAGCAACTGCGGAAATTGTGTCTAGCTCCTTACTTGCGGTAAATCCAACAGGACTATTGGACGACGCTTACAAAGCATTTGTTTTCAAGATTCAGTTATCGGAGCAGCAACGGGCACAACTTTATTCTCAGGATATTCGATACGATCAACTACACGACGTTGAGAATCTGGAGGATTTGTTAGGTAATTATTTACAGGAGATGATTAAATAATAGGGGTGAACCGCCATCAATTGTGCAAAGCTTTCGAGATGATAACGAAAAGGTACAGCAGCTTCTAAACTTTAATCTTCTTAGACAGTTTCTTCGAAGGGTTTTCAATCAACCACCAGAAAAGATAGGAGGACGCAATCGAAGCCACGGTAACGAGTAGAATCAACACGAGTTTTCCTGCATAGCTATCCACATAGCGAGAAAATATGAATAATAGATTTCCGCCCACAATTCCGTGAATCAGGTAAAGTGAATACGAAATATCACCTAGTTTATTAAAGAGTTTGTTGTCAATCGTTACAAAAGCAATTAGCGCAGTGGTAGCGATAGCAAATGTTGCGATAACCCAATCGTGCGTATAAGCAGTAACTCCAGCAAACAGAAGAACAAAGAGCAGCGCTTCAAGATCTTTCATTTTTCCAGATTTTAGCAAAAAAAGTGCTATACCCATGCCGAATATTGGTCCGTAATGACAGAAGATGCTATGGTTTGTTATTAAGATTCCAGACAGGCCGAAGACAAGGAGTGATCCATAACGTACAGCCGCATTCTTATGGACAAACAAGGGGTACAACACAGCAATAATTATGTAAAACTGAAACTCAATCGCCAAGGTCCAATAGATGACATTGTACCAATCATAATCTGTGAAAGGTACAGTGTAAGTGATGTGATGCAAGAATCGCATGGGTTCGAAGTCAAAATTCCACATGTACATTCTACAACTAATATAGAACACCACTAGAAAAGCTAAAATTGAGGCGATATAGGGAATTTCGATGCGGATCCATCTACGCACAAGAAAACGTGGAAGACGATTTATTGCATATTTACCATTATACATTGATATGGGAATCACAAAACCAGAAATCACAAAGAAGATAAATACTCCGTTAATTCCAAGCTCACCTATTTGCCGAACAGGATCATCTGTTGCCAACAAACTTCCATCAGGACTCGTGTAGTTTGTGAAATGATACAAACATACCAGTAAGGCGGCTAAACCGCGGAGCATATTAATTGATGGGAAGTATAGTTTCACTTGGCGAAAATACAAATCTTTTATCCTACAACACATTGTGCGTTGAAGACAATGAACGAAGACAAAACGAAAATATTGAACAAAAAAAAGCCCGTCTTAAAAGACGGGCTTTGACAAAAATTTTATACGTATAACGATTAAGCTTTCTTAACGTCTACTGCATTCAATCCTTTTCTTCCTTCTTGAAGTTCAAATTCTACTTCGTCACCTTCCTTAACCTCATCGATTAATCCTGATACGTGTACGAAATACTCTTGGTTCGAATCTGCTTCGATAATGAATCCAAATCCTTTGGTTTCATTGAAAAATTTTACTGTTCCTTTACTCATTGTACTAATGTTATAATAATTGAAGCAAAGGTAATCTTAATTCCTTTCGATCAGTATTTTTTCTGTTTTTTTTTGCTAAAACAGCTAAAATTCGCACTATCAGTCGCTTAAACAGCTTCTGTCAACTACTTTTTCCATGCTTCAAAGGCATTTTTTTGCAGTCCATTGGGGTTTTCCATCTTCTTAACTGCATATTTCATGTAGAAATTTCTGTTCACCTCAGGAAATGTGAAGTCCATAATTGCCCCTTCTCTATTGACAGTTACCTTCTTAACATCGTTGTCAAAATAATTCAACCATTTATCCAATTCACCATCACACGCGTAGTTGTTCACCGCCATAATTTCATCACCAATTGATAAACCTGCTATTTCTGCTGGACCTCCAGGATACATGCCCATCAATCGGAAGTATTTACCCGCAGGAGAAACTTTCATGCCCAATCTTCCTTCGGAATAACTGTCTGATGGTTCGTGCTCTAATTCAAGACCGAGGTAATCCAGCGCGTCAACAAGAATGGATTCATAGGGTTTACAGCCGTTGATGTAATCATCAAAGAAATTTTGAAATGACTCCCCTCCTACTTCCTCTATCACATGTTGATAATCCAATTCCGATACTCCTTTTCCTTTCAATGCGTAATTGAAGTAGAGGCGCTTCATCACCTCATCCAATCCATACTTATTGGTAGTTGCGCGGCGCAAGCGAACATCAGTCACGAAAGCGAGTAAACATCCTTCTACATAAATGGAAACTTTACGTCCAGGAACTCCAGCTACATATCCATCCAGCCAAGTGTCAAATGAAGATTCAGCAACAGAATAATTGAAACGCCCGTTGTTATCAAAGTGTTTTTGCAATTGTCCTTTGAGTTCATCAAAGTACTGTTCTTCATTGAAGACACCGCTTTTTAACAAGAACAAATCTCCCTGATAGGTTGTAACACCCTCACAGATATAGCCCAATTTTGAATAATTCTCTTTGGTGAAATCATACGGGTACATTTCGATTGGACGAATCGCCTTAACGTTCCATGTATGGTAAAGTTCATGAGAACTAACTCCCAACAACTCCTTGTATAATTTCCCGAAGACTTCGTACGAAGGTCCTAAAGAAATTACCGTAGATTTTTGGTGTTCAACACCATGATAAGCTCGATAAGGCAGAATTTGATTCAAAAAATGATACTCCTTCACAGGAAACTCAGCGAACTTTGCAATCTGTGAATCAGTAAATGCCTGAAAATCCTTCAATAATCTTTCCCAATCAGGTTTCACTTCTCCATTAAACCAAACGTGAAATTTCGTTCCATTCGATTCGTACTCTTCGTGTTGCAATTGACTTGACGCGATAAATGGTGTATCAAACAATTCGTCAAAACTTTCGACCTCATACCCGTCCTTAATCTTTTTCATTGATCCTGCGACTTCCCAGCTTTCAGGAATCTCCAATTGAAATTTAACGGGTTGATTATACGCTTCCTCAGTAAAAACACAGCAATTAACAGGGTTTACATACAATTGCTCTGTCCCCAAATAAGTTGAACCAGCATTGATCACATTTGCATAAAACAAATACTCAACATTGATTTCCTTTTCGCCTTTTGTATCAACACTCCAACGGTCCTTTGTGTGCTTTTCAAACTTCAAGGGCTTGTTATCTGCACCGAAAACTTTAAAATTTCGGACATTCTTCGAAAAATTGGCCAGTTCATATCGCCCAGGACGCCAACTTGGAAGTTGAAGATCAGTTGTGTCTCCACTTACTGAAAACTGCACTGAAATACGGATGAATTGCTGAGAAGGATTCTCACTACTGAAGATAAATTGCGTCATGAAAATGCGTTTTTTGTAAAGTTATTAATTTTTGGACGAGGACTTCTTAGATTGTTAGATGATTGGATATTGGATTGTTCAACTGGTAGACTGTTAGAAAGTATACTTCAGCTCCGCTCAATGCATTTTCTAACATCCAAAAGCGAAGCGGTCTAAGATCTACTTAACAATACAAACAATATTATCGTGCGCAGGAAGATCATCCATATTCATCACTTCCACCAAGTGCGACTTCCGCTCCTTACCTCCTGAGAGTTTATAAATCCGATAAGTACCCAGTGTTTTGATGAATTCAACAAGTTCAGCAGAAGAATCGTGCTTGTTCTCTCTCCAATCAGATATTTCAACGATAAGTATGGGCTGATGCTTGCGAATGGTCTCCGCTCCACCTTTGAGAACTTCAAGTTCCACTCCTCCAACGTCAATTTTAATCATTTCAGGAGCTTCAAGATTCAAATCATCCAAGCGCTTCATTTGCACCTTGTGTTCATCTGAATTTTCTGTCTTGACAACAAGTGAAGCTCCACCTCTATTCACCTGCCAATTGTCGTAAATTGTGACTTCGCCACTTTCGTTACCCAAGGCAATCTCCAACGTTTCGATATTCGACCGGGTGTTCATGATTCGACTGCGCTCCAACAACTCCATGGTCTTTGGATGCGCTTCAATGGCATAAACTTTGGCCTTCGGGAATTTATCTGCAGTGAAAATGGACATCAAACCAATGTTCGCCCCAACGTCTACAAAAGAGCCTTTGCCTGTGTATCTTTTCTCTATGAAATTAAGAATCCCCTTTTCGTAGGTTCCTGTTTGGAAGAGGCACAATTCAACACCGTTATCAATCGTTGGATTAATGTGCAATTGAATACCGTGAATGGTTTTCAGAATAATGTCTCCTTGCTTCTTCGGATCTGGTAATAACCACTTGGGGAGAAGTACAGCTAATTTCCGAACACCCTTTACATCAATATCTCTCACCCAACTTATTAACCTATGTCGAACGGGGTAACTGTGATATTTCAATAATTGATCTTTCAATTAAGCGTACAATTCTTCCTGCAAAACAGCAATTTTTTCATCCTTCAGATAGTCGTCATACGTCATCATCTTGTCAATCATTCCATTTGGCGTAATCTCGATAATTCGGTCGGCCACTGTATTCACCAACTCCTGATCATGCGAAGTAAACAGGATTGTCCCCTTAAACTCTTGCATTCCCTGGTTAAGAGCTTGAATTGATTCCAAATCGAGGTGATTCGTAGGCTCATCCATCAATAATAAGTTTGCTTTCGCGAGCATCATTTTTGACAACATACAACGTACTTTTTCTCCTCCAGACAATACATTTGCCGTCTTCAACGCTTCTTCTCCTGTGAAAAGCATACGTCCCAAGAACGTTCTCAAATAAACTTCTTCACGCTCTTCATCTGTGTGCACGTATTGACGCAACCAATCGATCAAGGGTAATTTTTCCTCAAAGTATGAATGGTTCTCATTTGGCAAGTACGATGTCGAAATCGTTGTTCCAAAAGTAAACTCTCCGCTATCGGCCTCCATGTTGCCACTTAAGATTTCAAAAAATGCTGTTAATGCAACAGAATTCTTCGATACGAATGCGATCTTATCTCCCTTGTTAACGATGAAGTTTAGGTCACTGAACAAAGCTTGACCATCAACAGACTTTGACAATCCTTCAATATTCAAAATTTGATTTCCAGCCTCACGCTCTTGATTGAAGGTGATACCAGGATATTTTCTACTCGATGGTTTGATTTCCTCAAGATCGAGATTTGCCATCATTTTTCTTCTACTTGTCGCTTGCTTCGATTTAGCGGCATTAGCAGAGAAACGCGCAATAAAATCTTGTAATTCTTTTTTCTTCTCTTCGGCCTTCTTGTTTTTGTCAGCTCTCTGTCTCAATGCCAGTTGAGAAGACTGATACCAAAAAGAATAATTTCCTGTGAAGACACTGATTTTATTAAAATCAATATCACAGATATGCGTTGTGACCGTATCTAAGAAGTGTCTATCGTGAGAAACGACGATCACCGTATTTTTAAAATCCAAAATAAAATCTTCCAACCAACTGATCGTCTTCAGGTCCAAATCGTTGGTAGGCTCATCGAGTACTAAAACGTCAGGATTACCAAAAAGCGCCTGTGCTAACAACACACGTACTTTCATATCATTGGAAAGCTCCTCCATTTTCATGTAGTGCATAGACTCGTCGATTCCTAAATTTGAAAGCAACGAAGCCGCATCTGTTTCCGCATTCCAACCTTCCATATCGGCAAACTCACCTTCCAATTCTGCTGTGCGCATTCCATCTTCATCCGAAAAATCTGGCTTCGCGTATAAAGCATCCTTCTCCTGCATGATTTCAAAGAGACGAGTATGTCCCATGATCACAGTATTCAACACCTCATATTCATCAAACTCAAAGTGGTCCTGCTTTAACACTGCAAGACGTTTTCCTGGCTCCAAAACAACATGACCTGTTGTTGGATCCTGATCACCCGTTAAGATTTTCAAAAAGGTCGACTTCCCCGCACCATTCGCACCGATAACGCCGTAGCAATTACCATTAACGAATTTTACGTTTACATCATCGAATAAAATGCGCTTTCCAAATTGGAGAGATAAATTATTTACTGCTAACATCTAAAATCAAAATTGAGCGTATCAACTACGCCATTGTTAAACTAATCAATGTCGATTGACCAGATTCGGTCTAAACGACGGCGCAAAGATAATGAGAATATTAGAGAATAAGGCAGTTAGAGGGATTGAGAAGCAAAAGTATATCTCTTACTTCATCCACTTGAGGTTTCTGGAATACAATAGGATGAAGAGCCCAGAAAACAACGCATTTATAATAATTACCCCAGACGGAATATTTGAAGGAGACACGTACAGATAAACCGCTGATATTGACAATAAACAATATACGATGTAGATGTGAAAGCCTACTTTAAAACCTTTGAACATTTTAATAACGCCATACAATCCACCCAAAAGAATGATAAAGTTGATTGTACCTGCCAAATAGAAATTGTCATTAATTTCTTCGGTCATACGCTGCAATTTCTCCAACACACCACTCAGCGTCGTTAATCCAGAACTTTCAACTTGGTTGATTGCATCGGCCATTTCAACACGCGCATCTAGCATCTGCTCTTCCGATGATGGTCCCATTGCGAGACTTGCAGCCCCAGATAAAATCCCAAATCCTAAAGAGATAAAACTCAACACACATAACACGGTCAAGAAGACAGGTCTCCGCTTTTCCACTTGTTCTTCTAAATCCAATTGATCTGACATACTATGCTAATTAATTCGGGTAAATATAACGATTAATCAAGGTTCTTGACAAATTCAACCGATTGTGCAATCAAGGGTTGTAAGAAAGTGTCCTCATTGATAAAAGGTACTCTTTTACGGTATGTACTTCGCAATGATTCGATCGTTTCTGAACTTTTTTCTTCCCTAAAATCCATGGCTTGAGCAGCATTCAACAACTCAATCCCTTGAATTGTATAACAGTTCTCAATCACTCTGTAGAGTTTTGTTGCAGCATTCGCTCCCATACTCACATGGTCTTCCTGTCCGTTACTCGAATCAATTGTATCCACCGATGCAGGCATACAAAGTTGTTTGTTTTGACTCACAACGGATGCTGCAGTATACTGTGGGATCATAAATCCTGAATTCAAACCAGGTTCAGCAACTAAAAATGCTGGAAGTCCTCGTGTTCCTGAAATCAATTTATATACGCGTCGCTCAGAAATACTTCCCAACTCTGCCAGTGCTATCGCCAGAAAATCCATTGTGATCGCTAGTGGCTGACCATGAAAATTTCCAGCAGAAACAATATCATCCTCATCTGGAAACACCGTTGGATTATCCGTTACTGCATTAATTTCACGTTCCAAAATATCAGCACTGTGCTTAATCGCATCCAAGGACGCACCATGCACTTGAGGAATACAGCGAAACGAATATGGATCTTGAACATGCTCCTTTTCTCGTTGAATCATTTCACTCCCCTTCAAATTTTGGCGCATTATTTTCGCTACTTCAATCTGACCGTGTTGTTTCCGAATTTCATTGACATTGGCCTGAAATGGATTCAAGCGACCATCGAATGCTTCCAATGAAAGCCCTCCGATTAAATTAAAATTGTTCCACAATTGATAGGCACTGGAAACGGAAAATGAACCGTACGCACTCATGAATTGTGTTCCATTTAACAATGCAAGCCCTTCTTTCGAACGCAATGCAATAGGCTCTAGTCCCAATCGTTCCAAAACAGCATGACTGTGTTCGCGCTTACCGTTCACGTAGACATCTCCCTCCCCGAGTAAAGGCAGAGACATGTGTGCCAATGGCGCCAAATCACCCGAGGCTCCAAGACTTCCTTGCTGAAATACGACGGGCAAAATATCATTATTGTAGAAATAAAGTAACCGTTCTATGGTTGCTAATTGCGCACCTGAATGTCCGTGAGAAAGTCCAATAACTTTCAGTAAGAGCATTCGCTTAACCAGCTTCAAGGGCACTTCTTCACCTGTTCCACAAGCATGAGAAAGAACAAGGTTTCGTTGCAACTTTTCCAGATCATCTGATGATATTGCCGTATTGCACAAAGAACCAAATCCAGTATTGACACCGTAAATCAACTTATCATGATTACGTACCTTCTCATCAAGATATGTTCTACACTTAATAATTACCTCTTTGGCATTCTCACCAAGTTTTACCTCCGCTCCAGAAGTTATAATTTCATCAAGTTGACTTAATGAAACCCATTCGTTATCAATGATATATTCTCTCATCTACTTGGTAAAATAATTTATTACTTCTTCAAAAGTCATTTTTTGTTGATCTCCGCTATCCATGTTCTTCACTTGCAAAACTCCTTCGCTCATTTCATCTTTCCCAACAAGTGCTATATTTTTCACACCACGATCGTTGGCATACTTCATTTGTTTTTTCATCTTCGCATCAGATGGGTACAGCTCGCATGAAACCCCTTCAGCCCTCAATTTCTTTACAAGATCAAGGCAATATCGCCCCTCTTCCTCTCCGAAATTGATAAAGAGTAATTCAAGACGATTATCTACCGTTTCTGGGAAAAGTTCTAACTCAGTCAATACGTCATAGATTCGATCCGCGCCGAATGAAATACCAACACCTGACATGTCCTTCATTCCAAAAATACCCGTTAAATCATCGTAGCGACCACCGCCACAAATACTCCCCATATTGACACCATTCGCTTTCACTTCAAAGATTGCTCCCGTGTAATAGTTCAGCCCACGCGCTAGTGTTACATCAAACTCTACTTTCGCTCGTTTCAAGCCCAATTCCTCAACTGTCCGCAAAACGTACTCCAACTCCTCTATTCCTTTTTGACCGATTTCGCTATCGCCTAAGTATTCTTTCATTTGCTTCAATCGGCTGCCCGTATCACCAGCTATTTCAAACAAAGGTTTGATCTTCTCCAAAGCCTCTTCAGAAACTCCTTTCTCTCCCAATTCCTTCACAACCCCATCAATGCCAATCTTGTCCAATTTATCAATCGCCACTGTAATGGCGATCAACTTATCGGTCTCTCCGCTCACCTCAGCAATTCCAGAGAGGATCTTTCTGTTGTTGATTTTCACCGTAAAATCAGGAATAGCAAGGTTTGTCAACACTTCATCAAACAGTTGTACAAATTCCACTTCATACATGAGCGAATCGCTTCCAATCGCATCCGCATCACACTGATAAAATTCTTGATAACGACCATGCTGCGGTCGATCCGCTCTCCATACGGGCTGAATTTGGTAGCGCTTAAATGGAAATGACAGATCGTTCTGGTGCTGTACAACAAAACGCGCAAAGGGCACTGTTAAATCGTATCGCAAAGCTTTTTCTGCCAACGAATTTGAGAAGCGCGCGAGATTCCCCTCTTTCAGTGCTTCTAAATCTGCTTTTCTGACCTTTTCTCCAGAATTCAAAATCTTAAAAATAAGTCGATCTCCTTCTTCTCCATACTTTCCCAAAAGAGTTGATGAAAGTTCAAAAGAAGGTGTTTCTATTGGCGAAAACCCGTATACCTCAAACGATCTACGTATTGTATTAAAGATGTAATTTCTTTTTGCCACTTCCTGTGGTAAAAAATCACGTGTTCCTTTTGGTATAGATGGTTTTTGAGCCATTGCTTAATTTTGTTTGGACAAAGTTAGCAAATTCGATTATTTGAGAGTTAGATGGATATTGGATATTACACTTTGACAGGCTCAGTGTACAGATATAAGAAGAACGACAAACGATCCAAAAGTGAAGCTGTCTATTATCTAAACGCTACTTTTCCCTAACCAACGAAGCACATTATCGTACCAAATTTCATCTGATTCTTGTTGTGTAATAATAGCTGCTTCCACAGCAAAGTCAATTACACGTCCAGGGTAAGAGTTCTTCACGCCCTCCATTTCGCCCAGAGGATATGGATCATCTAATCCAGCAACAATCTGGGAAGAACCTACGCGTGTTTTTAATAGCTGAAGTGTATATGAATCATGCACCAAAGTATCGAAAAACAAATTTGGATGTCCTAATGAACAGCGTGGATCAATTGCCTCTTCAAACAAATCAGGTCTGCCGTCAAAGCCTTGCAAGCGTCTACCATAATTTGCTTGTCCCAGCATGCAGCCGTGCGCAAAACAGGTCCTGATATTTGGATATCGATGAACAAAGTCTTTAAGTGTATAGAAATGTAAGGTGTCGGCTGTTTGTGCCATCATCCAAACCAAGTGAAATCTCCAGTATACATCTTTAAGCTTGACCATTTTCTGACCATCGTAAGGATGAATTTCAATTGCCAATCCATACTTATTCGCCAATTCGAAAATTGGATAAACACTTTCATCTGCGACAGATAACCATTCCTCATTTTCGTTCATGAAATGTGTAGGTAGGCACAAAAGTCGCATCCCCAATTCATTTACACATCGATCAATCTCCTTTAACGCATCATCTATATACAAAGGCTGTACAACAAATCCACAGGTAAACTTATCGGGTCTTCGTTCCTGAACGCTTGCATTAAAATCGTTTTGCCATCGAATGGCATCGCGCGCATCTTCCCTGCTCCAACCGTTGCAATAGACCTGAGAAAGATTGAGCATTACTGCATGATCGACCTTATAATGATCCATCCATTCGAGTTTCTCTTTGAAGAAAAAACTAGGGTCCGTAATTGGTCGAGACCAATCCCCTTGTCGCATAAATTTCCGATCCTCATCTATGGAAAACAATTTCTTGTCCTTCATAAATTGAGGCACCTCATTAGGCTCAGGTAAAATATGACCGTGACCGTTTATCTTCAGTTTTTTCATTCAGTCTGATTTACGAGAAAAGCGAATCAACAAATTCCGTTCGGTTGAATGGCTGGAGATCACCGATCCCTTCACCAACACCGATGTATTTTACAGGGATTTTCATTTGGTCAGAAATTCCAATCACAACTCCTCCTTTCGCTGTTCCATCGAGCTTTGTAATTGCCAAAGCATTGATATCTGTCACCGCAGCAAATTGCTTGGCTTGTTCGTATGCATTCTGTCCTGTCGATCCGTCCAATACAAGAAGAACTTCGTGTGGTGCACTTGGAATCACTTTATCCATTACACGCTTGATCTTACCCAATTCATTCATAAGGTTCACCTTATTGTGAAGTCGCCCAGCGGTATCAATGATAACAACATCCGCATTTTGTGCTTTCGCAGACTGCAGTGCATCGAATGCAACAGAAGCAGGATCAGCTCCCATTCCTTGTTGAACGATCGGCACACCGACTCTTTCCGCCCAAATAATCAATTGATCAACAGCAGCAGCACGGAAAGTATCAGAAGCACCAAGTACAACACTTTTTCCGTTCTGTTTGAACTGATTTGCCAATTTACCAATTGTTGTAGTCTTCCCAACTCCGTTTACACCAACCACCATTATAACGTGGGGGCCATCGGCATGTTTAGGTATTTCAAAATCAACTTCATTGAAGGCATTGTTCTCCTCTAATAATGATGTAACCTCTTCTTTCAGTACAGTGTTCAATTCATCAACTCCAACAACCTTGTCACGTGCTACACGCTCTTCAATTTTGTCAATAATCTTTAAGGTTGTCTCTACCCCCACATCGGAAGTAATGAGAATTTCCTCAAGATTATCGAGCACGTCTGCATCGACTTTTGATTTACCAATAATCGAACGCGTCAGCTTTGATAAGAAACCTTGTTTCGTTTTCTCTAACCCCTTATCCAGAGTCTCTTTCTTTTCTTTTGAGAAAAAATTAAATAATGCCATATGGTAAAAATAAGAAAAGCTCCCATCAAAGACGGAAGCTTAATATTCTTTATCGCGTAAAGAGTGTAATTAGTTCTTATCGAACCACTCCTTTACTTTATCGTTGTGAACAATTTCCTCCTTAAATCCGTAGGAACCAGTTTTTTCAGATTTTGACATCTTGATTACCTTCGTGTGCTCTTTTCCGCCACCTTTCTGTAATGATGCTACTACTTTCTTTGCCATGTCTCAGAGTTATTTGATTTCCTTATGAACCGTGTAACGCTTCAAGATTGGGTTAAACTTCTTAATCTCCAATCTATCTGGAGTATTTTTTCTATTCTTCGTTGTAATGTAACGAGATGTTCCAGCCATACCAGAGTCTTTATGCTCAGTACATTCTAAAATCACCTGAATTCTATTTCCTTTTTTCGCCATCTTAATTTCTTTTTATACTACTTTCTGTCTGTAGACGAAGTTATTTAATGAAACCTTTTTCTCTTGCCTCTTTCACACATACAGAAATTCCTTTCTTATTGATTGTTCTCAATGCAGATGTAGAAATTTTCAAAGTGATATATTGATCCTCTTCTGGAATGAAGAATTTCTTTGTAATTAAGTTCGGGTAAAACTTACGTTTTGTTCTGCGTTTTGAGTGAGAAACATTGTTCCCAGTCATTACCGATTTCCCTGTTATTTGACAAACTCTTGACATGTCTATTGTTTTATTACTTATACTAAAAGCGGGTGCAAAGAAACCACTAATTTCACTAAACCACAAGTAAATATTAACTTTTTTCAATATTTATTTTCATCAATTCGCAACGGAGTAAATTAAGCGCAGTCAACACGGATCGTCTAATGTTGCGCTGCCTATCCTTCTCGAACAGAAATTTCTTAGCTATAACTCTTTCAGGTCCAGCCACTCCAATCCAAACAGTACCAACAGGATTCTCTTCTGAACCTCCATCTGGACCAGCAATCCCCGACAAGGCAACACAATAATCCGTACCTAATTTCTTTCGACCATTTGTAGCCATTTCTTCAACAACTGATTTACTAACCACTCCATGGTCTTCAATCGTTTGCGCTTTCACTCCTACTTGACTGATCTTAATTTCATTCGAATAACTGACAATTGACCCCATGTAATAAGAAGAAGATCCAGCGACTGAAGTTAAGGCCGCGGCAACAGCTCCACCAGTGCAACTTTCTACTGTACTCACCGTGCTTTGCATGGAAAGTAAATCTGCACCAACAACTTCTGTCAATTTCGCGTCTCCATATCCGAAAACGTATTGTGGAAGAAGCGCTGCTATTTGAACAATATAACTTGAAATAGCCTGTTTAAGCTCTTCAGTTGGTTTTACCGACAAGCGCAAACGAACACCTCCAGGAGAAGGTAGATAAGCCAAGGCAACACCTTCGCTACGCATCTTTGTTTCAATTGCTTCAATTCGCTCAGCGATATACGATTCTCCAATCCCTTGCGTCTGAATTGTTTTATAATAAAGTGCCTCAGGATTAAATATCTCCTTTAATCTATCCAAAACAGAAGAGGACATAATCGATTTCATTTCATAGGGAACACCTGGCATACTCACCAGCACCTTCCCAGCTTCTTCGAGCCACATTCCCGGAGCCGTTCCGAATTTATTGAATAGCACTGTAGACTTCTCTGGAACCTCTGCTTGTTGAATATTCACATCCAACATTGGTCTCTTCCGCATTTCAAAGAATGACCTCACATGCTTTAGCACCTCTTCATTCTTTACAAGTTTCGTATCAAAATAGTCGCACAAAACCTGTTTGGTAATGTCATCCTTCGTTGGGCCCAAGCCCCCTGTAACAAGTACAACATCTACGCGACCCATTGCTACCTTAAAAGCACCTAGCATATCATCGTGCTTATCTTGCACAACGGTGTTATAACGGACATCAGCGCCAATCAGCGACAACTGCTCTCCCATCCATGTCAAATTGGTATTAATCGTCTGACCTATCAATAACTCATCACCTATGGATATGATTTCTACCGTCATTTCAGTTTGTACTTGGCAATGGACTCTATGTGACCTGTGTGCGGAAACTGATCTACAAATGAAAGTTTCTCTAACTTATACCCTTCTTGAATAAGTGTATCTGTATCTCTTGCCTGCGTTGATGGGTTACAGGAAATGTACACGATATTTTCAGCTCCTAATTCAATTACTTTACGCAATGTTTTGGGCGCAATACCAGCCCTTGGCGGATCGAGTATGATCGTTTTTATTTTTCCTGCGAAATCTGGATATTCACGCAAGAATTTCCCTACATCTGCTGCATAGAAATCAATACCCGTAATTCCGTTTCGGTCGGCATTTCGTTTTGCGTCCTCGATAGCTTCTTCCACGATGTCAACGCCAATAATGCGAACATCATTCTTTTTGGAGGCCAATATCTGGCCGATGGTTCCAGTTCCACAAAACAAATCCATAACGACATCACTTGCCGTGAGATTTTCTTCGAACACATAATCCAAAGCCTTTGTATAAAGTAACTCTGCACATTTCGGATTCGTTTGAAAAAAGCTCTCCATGGAGATTTCGAACTCTAGGCCGAGTAATTTCTCAACGATTACTGGTTCACCGTATAAAAGTGTGCACTGCCCATTTTCGATTTTTGCTCGATCTGCTACGTTGTCATTGATTGTATGCTGCACTCCAGCAAGTCTTTTCCCCAGCTTCTCCTTTAAAAACTCTACAAAATCCGTTGGGTCAAATTTCTTTACCCCTTCTGATGATGTCACTAGATTCAGCAACAACTGATCTTGAGCAAAGGATTTACGAACGACAATATGTCTAAAAAACCCTTTTTTCTGTGGTGGATGCCATGCTGGCAATCCTGTAGCCTTGAGCAGCTCTCGAATTTCAATTAAAATGGTTTCCCACTGCTCATCAAACATTCCACTTGGCTTATCCAGTGATTCCACTTTCCACCACGTTCCTCTTCGCTTAAACCCTAATGCAAATGCATCATCAATATCCTCACCCGTCGCCCGATCATGTTCGATAGAAGAAAAGCTATATTCCATTTTATTTCTGTAGAAATAATGATCTGGAGAAGAGATAAATGTGTCAAAATATTGTTCAGGATTCTCAATACGTCCTATTCGTCTGAAAACCTCCAACGTCGATTCCTTTTTAACCTTTTCTTGTTCTGAAACAGGCACGTAAATGTATGGGCCTCCTGAAATTTCCTGAAACTGACCAACTTTTTCAATTGGAGATCGCTTCGTCACTTCCAGCAATTTCGCTTCTGCAAAACGCTTTCGCTTCTTAGCAACTCTCGCCTGAACTTCTTGCCCTGGAAAGGTGTTATCAACGAATACAATGTATTCGCCATCTTCTGTCGGAATTTTTGCTACTCCTTTGCCACCAAAGGCATATTCCTGAATAGAAACCGTGATTACATCACTTCTTTTAAACATGGTGTTTTGTTTTAGACCATTCCTCGAATGATCCCTTTTTTGTCTGACTCCGCAATGAAATCAAGGATCAGCTTGCGTGTCTCTGAGTCTGGCAACTGCTCTTTCACAGCCTGCACTCCTTTAGATACGTTATTGTTCTGCACGTATATCAAGCGATAAATGTCTTCTATCTCCTTAACTACCTCATCAGAGAATCCCCGACGACGAAGTCCAACCGAATTGACACCAGCAAACCCAAGAGGCTCTCTAGCCGCTTTTACATATGGTGGAATGTTTTTTCTCACCAAAGATCCACCACCTACGAAGGAATGGGTTCCAATTCGCATAAATTGTTGCGTCCCAACCTTTCCTTCAAGAATAGCGAAATCTTCAATAATATTGTGTCCTGCCAAACCGACAAAACTCGCCAAAACGACGTTGTTTCCTATTTGACAATCATGCGCGATATGAACATAAGTCATTAATAGACAATTACTACCGACCGTTGTCTTCCAGCGATCTTTCGTACCTCTGTGAATCGTGACGCATTCACGGATAATTGTATTATCTCCAATCTCAACTGTAGTTTCTTCACCTTCAAATTTGAGATCTTGTGGCTGAACGCCTATGACTGCACCAGGAAATATTTCACAGTTCTTACCAATGGTTGTCCCTGGGTATATTGTTACGTTAGGATGAATTTTTGTTCCATCTCCAATAACTACGTTATCGTAAATCGTAGAGAATGATTCAACAACTACACCAGAACCTAGTTGGGCGCCTTTTGAAATATTTGCAAGATTACTTATCATTCTTTGTCTTTAATGACCTGCGCAAGCATTTCTGCCTCCACAACTGCTTTTCCGTTAACATATCCTGTTCCTCCCATATTAACCAAACCTCTTCGCATTGGAGACAACAATCTCAAATCAAATACAATGGTATCACCAGGAATTACTTTCTGCTTAAACTTAACGTTGTCAATCTTCATAAAGTATGTTGAATACAAATGTGGATCTTCAACTTTACTAAGGGCAAAAATACCTCCAACTTGCGCCATTGCTTCAATCTGCAATACACCAGGAAAAATTGGGTTGCCAGGGAAGTGACCTGTAAAGATTGGTTCATTCATGGTGATGTTTTTCACGCCGACAATAGATTCTTCTTGGATCTCCATTATTTTATCCACCATTAAAAATGGGAAACGGTGAGGAAGCATTCCCTCTATATCGTTAATGTTATATAACGGTTCTTTTGTTAAATCGAACTGAGGACCTGATTTCGCCTTCGACTTCATGTACTCCTTCAACACTTTCGCAAACCGAACATTCCCTGAGTGCCCAGGTCGAGCACCTAAGATATGCGCTCTAATCGGTTTACCTACAAGGGCTAAATCTCCAACAATGTCCAATAACTTATGTCGTGCTGGTTCATTTTCGAACTGTAGTTTGAGGTGGTTTAAAACTCCACGTCCATCAACCTTTATATCTAGATCTTCCTTACCAAGTGCTTTGGCAATTTGATCCAATTCTTCTTGTGCTACATCTTCACGTTCAACTAAGACAATAGCATTCTCAAGGCTACCACCTTTAATCAAGTTGTTTTTCGCAAGAAATTCAAGTTCGCGTAAGAAGACAAATGTTCTACATGCTGAAATCTCCTTATTGAATTCACCGAGGTTGTACATTGTCGCGTGTTGCGTACCAAGAACAGGTGAGTTGTAATCTACCATCACCGTGATTCGATAATTGGTGTCAGGGACAGCTAAAAACTCAATTCCTTTATCTACATCCTCCCAAGCAATATTCTCATCTAATTCTAAATATTCTCTCTCAGCAGATTGTTCCTCATACCCAGCTTTTTCAATGGCTTCCACAAAGATCGCCGAACTACCATCCAATATAGGAATCTCAGGCCCATCAATACGAATCAAAGCATTATCAACTTGACACCCGTAAAGTGCAGCCAAGACATGTTCTGTTGTATATACCCGTGCTCCGTTCTGCTCTAATGTTGTACCTCTATCTGTGGCAACAACTAGATCAACATCAGCATTGATGGTAGGTTCTCCTTCCAAATCAACGCGTTGAAACTTATATCCGTGTTTTTCCTTTGCAGGAAGTATTTCAAGGGTTACTTTTTCACCAGTATGCAGACCCACACCTGAAAGTTTAACAGGCTCTTTTAGGGTTCTTTGCTTTTCAGCCATTTATTTTTGGTCTTTAGTTAGTTCTTTGACTTTATCTTCCAATTCCTGTAAACGAGACAGAATCATTGGTAATCTTCTGAAGCCCATGTAAGACTTCTTGTATTCCTTACTATCAAATGCTGGCGAGCCCATCACAATGGCATCATCTTTCACGTCTCCTCCAACTCCCGACTGCGCAGCAATCTTCACTCGATCACCAATTTTCAAATGTCCAGCCAAACCAACCTGACCTCCTAACATCACATTATCTCCAATCTTACTAGAACCAGCTATTCCGACTTGTGCAGCCATCGCTGAATTCTTTCCAACTTCCACATTGTGTCCAATCTGAACCAAGTTATCGATTTTCGCACCTTTGCGAATCACCGTGCTTCCCATTGTCGCCCGATCAACTGTCGAATTCGCGCCAATATCAACATTATCTTCTAAAACAACATTTCCAATCTGCGGAATTTTTTGAAACTCACCTTTTTCATTTGGCGCAAAACCAAAACCATCCGCACCAACAACGGCACCTGAATGAATAATGCAATTCTTACCGATAACACAGTCACGGTAGACTGTTGCTCCTGGATAAATAATTGTTCCATCTCCAATTTGAACATTGCTACCAATATTCACGTTTGGATATATCGCAACATCATTTCCAATAACCGATTCCCTACCAATGTATGCATAAGCACCTAAGTAAAGATTCTCCCCAACAGTTGCCGTGGAGTCAATAAATGATGGCGTCTCCACTCGCGGAGCCTCTTTTGTCATTGAATCATAAAGCTCAAGTAGCTTTGCAAAACATGCATACGCATCATCTACTTTAATTAGCGTTAAAGTATTCGGAAGTTTCGTTGATGGACTAAAGGTATTATTGACTATACAAACACTTGATCCAGTTGAATAAATATGCTCTTCGTATTTCGGGTTTGCCAAGAACGACAATGCACCCTGAACGCCTTCCTCAATTTTTGCCAGAGAATTTACTTCAACGGATGAATCACCTTCAATTGTACCGTTCAACATTCCAGCAATTTGCTCAGCAGAAAATTTCATAGCTCAAAAATATAAAAACCTTAGGTTGTAGACAGTATTGGAACGGCGCATTTATTAACAAGGTTTGGTTTGAAATGATTATTTGAGACAGTCCTCTAGTCCTTCGGCCTCAAAAGAAGTAATGTTTAACTTGTTTTTGTACCAAATAACTTTCGCTCCTACTTCTTTATCGTCCTTAGTAAAAACCAAGTAATGAATGGGTTTTGGGCGCACAGTAAAATCCGATTTCGCAAAATCTATCTTCCCCGATTCATTCAGCAAATCCAAGATCTTCTTTGGGCTGATTAATCCAAGCTTATCTTGTTGACATGTCATTAAGTCCGTTGAGTCAGGAAATACCAAATGTTCATCTGCTGGAAAATGCAGAATATCTCCGTAACCACTTTTTGTAGGTGTAATTTCAGCATTCTTCACGCCAACAAAGGCTTCCGAAATAAAACTTTCATAAGGAAGAGTAAAGGCGAACTTAACCCCCTCTTTTTCCAAGATATAAACCTTCGACTTTTTATCCTTCTCGCTTTGTCCAAAATCAACGTCGCCGTCATTCAAGACCATAACGAGATCTTCAGTTGACAAGCCCTTTTCGTCCATTTTTTTCTGTGTATCCTCTGAAACGACTATTAATCGATCCATTATCGAGTTCTTGACACGATTACCAGGCAGCCATGAACATCCACGATTTTGAAAAAAGAAAACAAGGAAGATGATTCCAAATCCAAAACCAATTCCGTAGTATTTCAACCGCCTTTTTAATGACTCCATCTTATGAATGTTTTCGCGAAGATAACAGAGAGTTTGAATGATTCAAAGACTGAACCTTAAAGATTGCAAAATCTGAGTTGCACAAAAAATTTTTAGGCACAAAAAAAGCCGTCGTAACAGACGGCTTATTTATTCATTATTCTTTTCGCTTATCCAAGAATCGCATCTAACTTTGATGTCAATTGCGCTTTAGGAACAGCTCCAACAGACTTGTCAGCAACTTCTCCACCTTTGATAAACAATACAGTAGGAATATTTCTAACTCCAAACTGAGCTGAAACTCCTGGATTGTGATCAACGTTTACTTTTCCAATAAGTGCTTTTCCTTCATACTCTCCAGACATTTCTTCAATTACTGGCCCAATCATTCTACATGGTCCACACCATTCCGCCCAAAAATCAACCACTACTGGTACGTCGGAATTCATCACTACTTCTTCAAAGTTTGCATCTGTTATTTCTACTGCCATATTATCTTGTTTTTATTTTTATTCGCCTTTGCAGGCATAAATTTAATTTTTAAAAGTGTATGTCAACAATTTTGCCATAAAAATATTGGTGTCAAATTGTCAGTTAGACATTCAGAACTCGCATCTTTTTCACGACTTTCTGATTCTCCGTCTTCAAACAATAAAAGTAATCGCCATTTGGAATCTTCGTTGAATCAAAACGGACAATATTCCCCCCTACCTTGCATTCCTTTTTCACAATCTCTTGAATAAGATCCATTTTATGATCCAAAAGTAATAAAGCAACCTCTTTTGCTTTTTCTGAAGTAAAATAGAATGGCAATTCACCCGAAGCTGGCTCAATTTCCAACGAGTAAAGTTCACAGTAATCGGCTTTATCTATAGAACCTTTGGACAATGAACGTAAAAGCTGTTTGTAGATAGTTACAACAACCAACGCAATCAAAGATGTCCATCCAATGCCTTTTGCAATCGCTATCCAAGAATATCCTAATAAAATCATTTACAATACAATTACTCCTTTAATTTGCGATCCTTTCTCGTATCTCTCAATTATCGAATCAACATCTATCATTAATTCTTTTGCACTTACACTCACATACTTCCCAGTCTTAGACGGGTGATAATTCAAATCCGTACCATCATCAAATAATGCCGTTACTTTTGCAACGGTCTCCGAATCGTTGGGAGCAATAAATTTAAACAAAAAGACATTTGGCCATTCTTGCAATTCCAACTGCTTGCGTAACTTGTCAAATGGATTAGACATTTCTTTCCAATTTATTCCACAAAGATAATCGAATCGCCTCTTTATACACCAAGCTTTCTGAATTCAATTGTGAGATTTCGCCTGTTTTACTGAATCCGCTTATTCAACCTTTCTAGCTCAATCAAGAGTTCAACACTATCACTCGGCTGAGTAATCTTTATCCCAAGAGCTGAAACGGG
>CAJQJL010000138.1 GCA_905478665.1 uncultured Flavobacteriales bacterium | reverse complement strand
CGTTTTTGCCATATATGAATCAAAGTAAACTACAACTGCGATCAAACTTCCCAATACGATGTGTCCTGCTAACATGTTCGCATATAAACGAATCATCAAGGCGAAAGGCTTAACAATCAATCCAACCAACTCGATTGGGATCAACATAATTTTCATTGGAATTGGAACTCCTGGCATCCAGAAAATATGCGTCCAGTAATCTTTCTTTGCTGAAAAATTTGTAATAATGAATGTGAAAATTGCCAATCCTGCCGTAACGGCTATATTACCTGTCACATTGATTCCAAGCGGCGTCATACCAGCAAGGTTCAAGAACCAGATAAAGAAGAATACTGTTAACAAGTAATTCATGTACTTCTTATAAGCGTGCTCTCCAATGTTCGGTATAGCAATCTCATCACGGATAAACAATACAATTGGTTCAAAGAACTTCGCCGCCCCTGTTGGAGCCAACCCAGATCTGTATGATTTGGCAACCCCTTTAAACAAGAAGAACAAAAGCAAACAAATCAATAGGGTACTGAATACGTTTTTAGTGATTGAAAAATCTATGGGCTTAATTTCAGATGTAACTTCATTCCCCTCTTCATCTTTAGAAACATCCTCTAAAATAGCTCCGTGCTCATCACAAGAATATATCTGTCCATCATGATGACCAATAACGAAGTACTTTCCGTTAGACTCAGCAACGCCGTGCTCGTTCCCTTCCTCTGGGTGAAATGATGAAGACATGAAGAAATGTAAACCATCTTCCCAAAGGATTACAGGAAGTGGAAAGCCAATGTGCGTTCCAGTTTCTTCGTTTGTGAATAATCCGAAATCGTGAGAGTCAAGTGTGTGATGCTTAACGTATTCAGTATTCTTTGTACGTGCTTCTTCTTTAGTTAAACCCTTTTCTGGAGCATGACCTTCTTCCGAATGAGCCGCAAAAGTAACAGCTGGAATCAACGCCACTACAACTATAAAAATTTTCCAAAGTTTGTTCATATCTACGAACCTTCTAGTTGATTAAAATCGGTGCAAAAATACAGATAAAACTGTGAATGAAAAAAAGAAACGATATTAATTTTGATTTTATTTGTTGTAGAGCTGAAATGTCAGATTGTTAAACCATTACTTTTTTCGATTATTACCAGAAATCAGTACCCTCAACTTCGTTCCAAGTCTTATTAACGAGACACTCTATACCTCAAACTAGTCAGCCTTTTTAAGCATCGCAATCAGAAAGACGGTTCCTGCGAAAAGGCAAATCAAGTAGGGCACAAAAAAGCCAAAGTACTCGAATCGATCTTTTACTCCGTCCATTTTATAGAGGGGAAGAAAAAGTGCAAAAAACACGAGAAACTTAACCATGCTCAGTCCGAGATACATGCTCCCTATGTTTGAACCTTCTTTCTTTTGAAGTCGGCTGAGTAAAAACACTTCCACAAGGACAAATACAAAATTGAAGGTGTAAGACCCAATAATAAAGCTGCCAAACAATGGGTAACCATAGGCCGAATGCAGATAAACGTGAAATGAAAAGGCAATAATTAACGCTGCAAATAGTCCAAAAATGAAAATCTTACTTTTTCTTACCGTCATCCTCTTCTTGGTTCATCTTATTTACTTGACGAAGTATATTGTACATAGATATTACAGTTGCAAAGAGTACAAGTCCGATCGTAAACCATTTTTTATTACTTGGATATTTCTCGTCGAGCCACTTGCCAATCATGGCAAAAATGAAAATTGTTCCTGCCATTTGCATACCTATTCCAGAAAGACGAGCAACTCGGGAAAATGAAGATGATTTTTTCTTCTGTTCGTCACTCATAAGATCAATTGAATTAGTATACGACGTCTTCCTGGAGCATGTTCTCTTTTGAAGTTGAAGTAGTCGTTTTAGCAGCAATAAAATTACTCATTTTACATTGCCCTGAGAATTGAGCACCCTCTTCAACTTGCAATTTACCTGTAGAGATTTCACCTTCAATATTTGCGTTTGAACGAAGTGTAAGCAATCCGTCAACCTTTAAAACCCCTTCAACTCTCCCTTCAATGTCGGCTTCTGCACAGGTAAGGTTTCCTTTGATGTGCCCAGTGGCACCGATTACAACTTTTGCAGCAGAGGATACGTTACCAACAACTTCACCATCCACACGCAAATTTGATTCCGTGATCATGTCTCCGATCACCTTCGACCCATCAACTATCACATTCAAGCGATCTGGGCTATCCATTGGAGTATTACTTCTCTTCTTCATCTGCTAATAATATTCTTCGTAAAACTTCTCGTATTCCTCTAAATTACGCTTTTGGAAGAGAACCTTCAAATTATCATTAGTAATCATTAAGATTTTTGCCTTCTGTAAATCCAACAAGTGTTTTCTTGTTCTTTTATACACACGAATGTATTCTGAGGCTTTCGATTCTGTTTCAAACTCCTTAACAAGCACAACACTTTGACTATTTCCAGTTCCGTATAATTTAGAATCTACTCGCAAACGCTCACGACTCATAAACTCACGATTGAAATCTGTTATTTTTGTTTTCGCTGAAGTTGAGTTATCCGTTGGCTCAAGGAAAATGAGCACAATCTGCTTCTCTTTATCATCGTACTTGAATGGCGATTTATTGCTAAAATCAACAACAATATTTTCCGAATAACCATTATTAATTACTTCGATCATTTCTTGCGCGCGCTCAGCTTCAGGCGTTCCTGGATATTCATCCAATGCAATTTGCAACACTGGCAGCAAGTCTTTCTTGTTTTCTGTCGTTTGACCGAGTGACATCGCCTTCAATAGGATATACTTCGAACGGAAAACGTTGTCTTTTTCATTCTCAATCACCAAGTCGGCTTTTGTAATTACTGGATAATACAAACCTCTATCGTAGCGATCAAGTACCTTAACATACTCTTGTTCCGCAAGGGCATCCATCTCCTTCTTCTTCACAAAATAATTCGGATCGCGCAAGTAGTTCGCATAATCACTATTTGGATAATTATTCAGGATATATTCTTTGTACTTACTTGCCTCAGCACCATTTGAACCATCGTGAATCTTATACAATTGGAATGCAGACATTAGATTGTGCGGATCTTCGATGTTCTTATCTAAAACGGCTTCAAATTCGCCCTGCGCAATCTTTAGTTCATTCAACTGTTCTTTGTAAATCACCCCAGCACTGTAATGCGCTGCAAGTAGACGTATGTTTGACTGCACCATTGCAGAATCTGACAACGGCAATGTGCTTGTGAGGTATTCTACAGTGAGTGTGTCCACATCTTCTGGAATAGAATCGGGTGTCGCCCCTTCTTCAACCTCTCCTTCCAAGAAAGTTGCGACCGGTGTCTTCTCAGATCTACGCCAATCATCTTCATTCTCTCTAGAGCCCCACAAGTTTTTAAACTCATCTAGACCTTGAGAACGACTTTTTGCATTATTCCAATACCATTTCGAACCGCTTCCAGACTCAAGAAAAAGATTCTCATTGTCTTGTAATTCTCTCAAGCGCTCGGCATCACGTTGCTTTCTTGCTGCTTCCTCTTCCTTGGTTTTTTTAATGAACCCCTTTAAAAAGTCATCACGGTCATTTTCCGAGAGTTGTGCTATTCGCTGAACACTGTCCTCATATTGTGCCGTTTCTACAGCGACAACAAGATCAGCAAGGTTATCGGCTTTATTTCTGATCGCCTCAGCATTCGGGTAGGTATCCTTAATTACAGTCGCGCACGAATCATAATATTTCTGAGCATTCACGTAGTTACGATCTTCGAAGCTCATGTCTCCAAGTGTCTCGTACGCCATTCCTTTCTGACGTGTATTTTTTGTTGAGTAGAATGCCGACTGATGCAGGTAAACAATGCCCTGATCTTTATTTCCATCTTCGAATTCAATCCCCGCTAAAGCGTAATAAATTTGATCCTTGAACTCTGCGTTCTTCGCATCTTTCAACATCTTATTCAATGTCTTTCTCTTCTTATCTCCTCCTCCCAAAAATGCTTTTTTCAAACGTGCATTAAAACTCATTTGATAAGGTGCATCTCCCTTCAACACTTTCTTGTAGTGCTCACTAGCTTTCAATCTATCCCCTTGTTCTTCATACAACTGTCCAAGGATAAAATGTACACGGGTCTTATCTTTCGACTTCTTTGCGTACTCTAATGATTTCTCCAAGAATTTGATAGCTTCAACTTTCTCACCTTTTACCAGCGCCAAATCAGCTTTTGTTTTTTCAAAATCAAATCGAATTTTCTTCGGGAACTTTGCAATCTTCTTTTCCTTCTTTTTCTTTCCGTACTTCTTTTTCTTCTTGCTTGACTTATCCTTTTTTCGCTCTTCCTGATTCTTAATTGCTTTATCAAGGTTGTCAAGGTTGAATTTAGCTTTCGTCAATTCACCCTGAGCAATGTGCGTTTTCGCCATCCAAAGTTCACCAACGTATAAAGAAGGGTCATTTGAATAAAACTTCCGAACAAACATGAAATTTTTCATTGCCGATTCGTAGTCTCTTCGGTAATATGCTGCTTGACCAACAGTTGTCCAATTTTCATCAATCCATCTGTTGTGCTCTTCCTTTTTCAAATAAGGTCGGTCATTGTTTGGCATACTGTGATCACGAATCACTTTCATGCACTTAGAAATTGCTGTATCGATTGCTGGATACATACCCACAACTTCTTCATCATTTGGAACTGGATCTATTGGAAGAATAGAATAATAATCTTCTTGCAGCGAGCTGCGATACGTATTCATTGATTGACGTATCAGTTCATTCGCATTAAAATATCCATTGTAATGTGCGTTCACGCTGTGAAACGAACGGTTAATAAAGGTGTTTTTTTCCGTAGAACACGCGGCGATAAGCGTCAATATTAACGCCAAAACACTCATTATTTTAAACACTTTCTTCATTTCGTAGTCGCCTCTTGAAAAAATTTCTTTCCGGAACAAAAACTCCTTAAAACCTACTTTATTATGTATTGCTCATTTTTTTTCTGAAAAACCTGATGCAATATTCGTGAAAACCTATTGAATATCATCTATTTTATTCAATATTCTGATGCCTTAGAAACCAATTACTTCTTCTTTCTAAAAACGCACAGGGTACTGTGCAGACCATTCTTTCGCTTCATAAGTTCCACGTATTCTATATTTTGTTCGAGATACTTAATCTCTTCTGGCAGCAAATACTCACTTACAATTTTCTCTGTGGTGATATAGTCATTGATCATTTTCAATGTAGTGTTGCTCTGAACAGCATCCACCCCGAAGCCCTCGTAAAATTTTGGAATGGAAGTGTGTACGTCTTCAATGATAAATAAACCTCCAGGCTTCAAGTGTTTAAATAAAAACCCAAGGGAGACTTGCTGATGATTCATCCAATGACCTCCATCGTCAACAATGATATCAAAACCACCTTTGTGCTTGTCAATAAAACCTTGCAATTGTTCTCGATTCGCCTGATTTGCGATATACGTGTGGATTCCCAATTTTTCTACCCAAGGTTTCTGTTTAATGTCAATTCCATACACTTCGGCGTTCTGAAAAAAGCATTTCCACATCTTATGGGAAGCTCCATTGAAAATTCCAATTTCTAGAATTTTTGTTACTGAATCCTGAATTGGAGCAAAGTTTCGATTGTAGGTATCTATAAAATTATGCCAAGATGCTTGTTTGTCGGTATTAAATATTTGAGCCAATTCGATCAAGCTTTTGTCGAAAAGTGAATCGGGTAATTCTTTCAAATCTGCACCTCGCAACTCTTGACAGTTCCGCAAGTACTTTGCATCCTGAGCTGTCAAATTCATCGACAAGGTCAATGCAAATACTGCTAAAACTATTGATTTTAATGCCATAGGTACTTTTGTTTATTTTGAATTTCTGTCAGCTTTACGCAATATTCGTGAAAACCTGCTGAATATCGTCGTCGTCTTCAATTTTATCCAACATTTTTTCGATATCTACTAACTGATCCTCAGTAAATTCAACAGGTTGTGTAGGGATTCGCTGTAGGTTTGACTTAATCACATCTATATTCAATTCCTCTAATCCAGCAGACAATGAGCCAAAGGATGTATAATCGCCATAAACGAATACTTTTTCCTCTACTTGCTCAATTTCATCCAATCCAGCATCAATCAATTCCAATTCCAATTCCTCCAAATCCATTTCTTCTGTTTTCTCAAACTCAAAAACCGATTTGCGACTGAACATGAACTCTAGCGAACCATTTGGTACAACAGCACCTCCAGCTTTGTTGAAATATGATTTAACATTTGCGACAGTTCGTGTAGGATTGTCTGTGGCGCATTCTACAAAAACAAGCACTCCATGTGGTCCTTTGCCCTCATAGTTCATTTCCGAAAATGCGTCGGCATCTTTAGCATTCGCACGCTTAATTGCAGCATCGATGTTGTCCTTCGGCATGTTCTCCGACTTCGCATTCTTAATTGCTGTTCGGAGTGTCGCATTCATGTCTGGGTCTGTTCCTCCCTCTTTTGCTGCCATTGTAATTGCCTTACCCAACTTAGGGAATAACTTAGACATCTTATCCCATCGCTTTTCTTTCGCTGCTCTTCTATATTCGAATGCTCTACCCATACTAAATTCCTTTACGCGTTATCTATTCTATTTCTTAATTGCCCCTAATATACTAACAGGAGTCACCAATTTATACTTCGCTAGCAAAAATAAAGGTTTTCTTTTTAAGCACAACACCTTTGGATTAAGGCATAAAAAGTAACTTACCGTTAATCAAACTCTTGTAATCCTAATTGTTTATTTAACAATCTTGGCGTGTATAAGTTTTTTATTTAACACTTTGAATCTCCTAACACAATCCATACATTTGATAAGCAAAGCAAGTTATCTCTATGAAAACAATTCTCGTTTTAGGCGCTGGTCTCTCTTCCTCTTCAATGATTCGTTATTTACTTGAAAATGCGTCGGTTGAAGATTGGCAAGTACGCATAGTTGATCGAGATCTGGATTTGGTAAATCGAAAAATTAACGGAAGTTCTTTTGGTACTGCGCTTGCGTTTAATGCCTTGAATGCCGATGAAAGAAGACCTGAAATTGAAAAGGCTGACCTCGTAATTTCGATGTTACCTGCACGTTTTCACATAGGTGTTGCTGAGGATTGTATAGCCTTAAAGACGAATCTAATCACACCGTCATACATTTCTCCTGAAATGCGTGCGCTAGATGAAAAAGCTAAAGAAGCTGGAATCGTCATCATGAACGAAATCGGTGTTGATCCTGGAATTGATCACATGAGTGCAATGAAAATCATTCATGAAATACAAGAAAAAGGAGGAAAAGTAACCAGCTTCAAATCCTACACTGGTGGATTGATTGCACCAGAAAGCGACAACAATCCTTGGAATTACAAATTTACTTGGAATCCTCGAAATGTAGTATTAGCTGGACAAGGTGGTGCAGCCACTTTTCTAAGAAATGGAATGTATAAATACATCCCGTACAACCGCTTATTTGGTCGTTTAGATTACTTATCCGTTGATGGATATGGTGATTTTGTTGGTTACCCCAACCGCGATTCTTTATCCTATCGTGAAACCTACCAATTGGAAGGGATTGAAACTATTTTTAGAGGGACTTTACGAAGACCTGGTTATTGCGAAGCTTGGGACGTATTTATTGAATTGGGCATGACGGATGACACTTATTCAATGGTTAAAACTGAAAAGCTCACACCACGTACATTCGTAAATTCATTTTTACCTTATCATAAAGACAGATCAGTAGAGGATAAATTTAAAGACTTCCTTCGTCCAGAACGAATGGATTCTTTTGAGCGCTTTGAATGGCTAGGCTTGTTTAAAAATGAACCTTTAATTGGACTAGAAAATGCTTCTCCTGCGCAAGTTCTTCAAAAAATTCTGGTAGACAAACTATCCTTGGATGAAGGAGATAAGGATATGATTGTGATGGTCCACGAATTTGAATATGTTCTAAATGGAGAAACAAGTAAGATTAGTTCTCACATGGTGAATATTGGAGAAGATCGCACCTATACTTCTATGTCAAATACAGTTGGACTTCCCGCTGCTATTTGTGCAAAAATGATTCTGAACGGAACGTTGGCTAGCAAAGGCGTGACGCTTCCAGTTCAAAAAGAAGTGTATACCCCGATTTTAAAGGAACTTGAGGAACACGACATCCGCTTTATTGAGAAGGAACTAGTTATTAGTTGATATTATTGATGTCATCCTTCAGGTCCTAAAATTCAGCTCGGTGGACAGATATTAGAAAAAAGTGGAGTTATCTGAAAAGACTCAAAAAATCTAATATCCAAAATCATTACCTTCGCATTTCAAAATTCTATCATTTCAGAATGACTAAAAAACAATACACCGTTACGGCAGCATTGCCATACGCCAACGGACCCCTCCATTTAGGACACGTTGCAGGAGTTTACCTTCCCTCAGATATTTTCGTTCGGTTTTTACGTATGAACGACCATGATGTTGCCTTCATATGTGGAAGTGATGAGCATGGCGCAGCGATTACCTTACGTGCAAAAAAGGAAGGTACGACTCCAAAGGAAATTGTCGATAAATACAATGGAATTATCAGCAAAGCCTTTAAAGATTTTGACATTTCCTTTGATATTTTTCATCGTACTTCAGCTCCGATTCATCATGAAACGGCGCAGGATTTTTTCAAAGTATTGGATGAAAAAGGACATTTTACAAAAGAGACAAGCGAACAATATTACGACGAGGAATACAGTCAATTTCTTGCCGATAGATACATTACAGGTGACTGCCCAAACTGCAAGCACGAAAACGCTTATGGCGATCAATGTGAAAATTGCGGCTCTGCGCTAAGCCCAATGGATTTGATTAATCCAAAATCAACATTGAGTGGAAAAGCACCCACAATCAAATCTACTTCTCATTGGTATCTCCCGATGGAGCGGCACGAAGAGTGGTTGAAAGAATGGATCAAAGAAGGAAAACTAGACGGTGTTCAACAACATGATCCTTCGAAGTGGAGAAACCAAGTAATTGGTCAGTGCATGTCATGGATTGACAGCGGCTTAAGGCCTAGAGCGATGACCCGCGACCTTGATTGGGGGGTAAAAGTCCCTGTTGAAGGTGGCGACGGAAAAGTGTTGTACGTTTGGTTGGATGCACCAATTGGATACATCTCCGCCACTAAACAATGGGCACTTGACAACAATAAAAATTGGGAAGACTACTGGACAGGTGATCGGAAATTGGTTCATTTTATTGGCAAAGACAACATTGTTTTTCATGCCATTATTTTCCCTATTCTTCTTAAAGCACACGAAGGCTTAATCCTCCCTGACAACGTTCCAGCCTATGAATTTTTAAATCTTGAAGGAGACAAATTTTCAACATCAAGAAACTGGGCTGTTTGGTTACACGAATACATTGAGGCTTACCCTGACAAACTTGATGAGCTCAAATATGTATTGACATCTATTGCTCCAGAAACAAAGGACAGTGAATTTACATGGAAAGAATATCAAACGCGTATAAATAGTGAATTGGCTGATATACTTGGGAACTTCGTAAATCGCGCGTTGGTTCTCACACAAAAATACTACAACGGTGTAGTTCCTCCAGTAGGAGAATTTACCGACTACGATCATCAAGTATTGGAAGCCATGGCTACCATTCCAGCAAAAATTTCCAAATTGGTATACGATTACAAATTGCGTGAGGCTCAAGCTGAAGCAATGAATCTTGCACGTTTGGGTAACAAATACCTTGCGGACATGGAACCGTGGAAACTGATGAAGGATGAGGCAAACACAGAGCGTGTGCAAACGATTATGAACATCGCGATTCAAATCACGGCAAACCTCAGCATCGTATTGCAACCCTTCTTACCTGCAACAGCATCGAAACTTTCTGAGTTTTTGAATTTCACTTCTACCAATTGGCAAGATGCTGGATTGTGCGAACTTATTGAAGCCGGTCATCAAACCAACAAACCAACCATTCTTTTCCCGAAGATTGAAGATGAACAAGTTGAAAAGGAAGTCGGGAAATTAAAGTCTACCGAAATGGAAGAATCAAGTTTCGATGCACAAAAAGAGGAGACAACCTTTGATGATTTTACGAAAATGGATATCCGTTTAGGAACCATTCTTGAAGCAGAGAAAGTAAAGAAGGCAGATAAACTGCTCAAACTGTTAGTAGATACTGGGTTGGATAAACGTACGATAATTTCGGGCATTGCTCAACACTATTCTCCAGAAGAAGTGATTGGGAAAACCGTGACCGTACTAATGAACTTAGCCCCACGTAAAATTCGCGGCGTTGAATCACAAGGAATGATTTTAATGGCCGAGAATGAAGCGGGTGAATTGAGTTTTGTTTCACCAGAGAAAGGGTTTGAAGCTGGATGTGGAGTTCGCTAACTTCCAATTAACTATTCTCGCTGCAATTATCATTTGATTTCTCAATCCAATGATAAGTTGATGGATTAACTACTATCGTCTGCATTCACTGTGTGACTAAATCCGCTATTCAACCAATAAATTCTTCAGAAAAGCACACTAATCAATAAGAATGTATCAATCTCAACATTTTTTTTGAAATTATTTATTGCCTCACCACACTGATTAACAGTCTTTTGACTCACCCATCTACTTCTTGACGATTTTTTTGTTTATCCTTTTCTTGTTTTTGTTAAACATTATGAGTTATCTTTGTTTAACATTTATTTAAATATATTAAACAATATACTATGAAAAGATTAACTTTTGGCATAATTGCCGCAGCTTTAGCGCTAAGTATGAATGCGCTGTCTCAAACTGCACGAGTGCAGGTAATACATAATTCAGCTGATCTCGCTGCTAACACAGTGGATGTCTATTTGGATAACACTTTACTTATTGACGATTTCCAATTTAGAACAGCCTCACCATTTATTGATGCCCCTGCGGGTGTCCAGTTTACAGTAGGTATTGCTCCAAGCAATAGCAGTTCATCGATGGACGCAATCGCGACATTTGATTATACACTTGCTTCTGGAGAAACATACGTTCTCGTGGCAGAGGGAATTATCAGTCCAAGTGGTTACAGCCCAAGCACTGCATTCGATATTGCTGTATACGGTATGGGTAGAGAAACGGCATCAATGAGTGGTAACACAGATGTATTAGTTCATCACGGTTCTACAGACGCACCAACGGTAGACGTAGCTGAAATAGGAGTTGGAGCTGGAACCATTGTAGACAATGCCTCTTATGGTGATTTTGCTGGCTATTTAGAATTGGCTACCGCCGATTATCAACTTCAAATTCAAGATCAAACAGGAATGACAGCGGTTGCGACTTATGATGCACCATTGGCAACCTTAGGTCTAACGGATGCCGCATTAGTTGTCGTAGCTTCAGGTTTCTTAAACCCAGCGATGAACTCTAACGGTCCCGCATTCGGACTCTTCGTTGCACTTCCTACTGGTGGAGACCTAGTTGAACTTCCGACTTCATCCACAGCTGACATTAATTCTTTGGATCAAGGGTCTGTGCTTATCTACCCTAATCCAACTTCATCACAACTAAAAATAGAAATTGAACAGGGATTCATGAGCGAGTTTCAAATTTCTGACATAAGTGGTAAGCTCATTAAACAAGAAATGATCAATAACCAAGCAACTGTAGAAACAGACATTTCTTCGCTTCCAACAGGTGAATATTACATTACACTAATGGGAAACAGTCAGGTTAAGACATTCAAGTTTTCTAAAATCTAAGAATAACTGTTCCAAAGAGATGCCTCAAATTGAGGCATCTCTATATTTAAATTAAATAATCATGAAATATATCCTTCTCACCATCTTCCTTTTAATAATCACCGTGGTAATTTCTCAAGTCATAGTTTCAAAAAACACCAGTGAAACTGGAGCGGTTCCTTATGAAACCTTGCAAACTTATGATGGCTTTGAAATTCGAAAATACCCTGAACTAACGGTTGCATCAACGCGATTACCTCAAGGTTCGTATAGCGAAAATTCACGCTTAGGTTTTAGAAGAATTGCATCTTACATTTTTGGAGGAAACAAGAGCAATACTCAAATCGCTATGACATCGCCTGTTCAAATGGACATGGGGGATAATTCAAGCATGCGCTTTTTTATGCCTCCAAATATGGACATTGAAGACTTACCATTGCCGAACAATTCCAGTGTATCCATTCAAAATCAACCATCAAGTACAGTTGCAGTTATTCAATTCTCAGGTTGGGCTTCTGACAAAATCCTCGAGAAGAAACTCAATGAGCTAAGAACACTTTTACGCACACAAGACATCGAATTCGAAGATAACTATGCATATTTAGGATATAATCCTCCTTATCAGTTGATCAATCGACTAAATGAAGTCGTTATTAAATTAAAGAATTATGAAAATAAATAAGATGATCAAATCCATATTTGCTCCAATTATTGGACTTGTTGGATTGGTTACTGTAGCATTCACGCCTAAAGTAAAAAGTCCTGTTCCGCCAAAAACTTCCCTGTATGACATCCAGATCAATTCAATTAGCAATGAGCCGATAAACCTTTCTGAGTATGAAGGAAAGAAAATCTTAATTGTGAACGTTGCCTCCAAATGTGGCTTCACCCCTCAGTACGCAGGGTTGCAAGAGCTTCATGAGAAATATGGTGATCAATTAGTGATCATTGGCGTTCCCTGCAATCAGTTTATGAATCAAGAGCCTGGTTCATCGGAAGAAATATCGAATTTTTGTCAAAAGAATTACGGTGTTAACTTCCTTATCACTGAAAAAGTAGACGTAAAGGGAAAAAATATACACCCTATTTACCAGTGGCTTACTGAAAAAGAATTTAACGGAAATGTTGACTCAAACGTGAAGTGGAATTTTCAAAAATACCTGATCAGCGCCACAGGAGAGCTTTTGGAAATTTTCTCGTCTAAGACGAAGCCTATGGCACCTGAAATTATTGAAGCTATTAATTCTTAAATTATTCTACTTTTGTTTAGTCATTTTGAAAATATAATAAACATGTCAGAGAATCGGTACAGTATTAAAGATTTGGAGAATTTCACTCAAATTAAAGCGCATACGATTCGCATCTGGGAACAACGTTACAACATGTTCGAGCCTAAAAGAACTGACACGAATATTCGGTATTACAATGACAACGATTTAAAGAAAATTTTAAACATCAATCTTCTTTACAACCACGGCTATAAAATTTCAAAAATAGCGGCCTTGCCCGAACCTGAGATCATTAACGTAGCCAAAGAAATTATCATGAAGGGCGAATCTGATTTTCAATCAGACATTGACCATTTAATACTATCTATTTTAGAATTCGACAAAACGGCCATTATTTCTCGATTAGAAACTAGAGCAAAAGAGCTTTCCATGGAAGGTTTGTACGATAAAATTATCATCCCGACGCTTTTTAAAATTGGAGAATTGTGGCAGGTAAACTCTTTTGAGATTATTCATGAGCATTTTTTCTCCAATTTATTGCGCGATTTTCTCATCAGTAAAACACATTCCCTTGAAAATACAACTGATGTGTTAAAGTCGGCAGTACTCTTCCTCCATGAAGATGAGGAACATGAGTTATCCTTGCTCATGTATCATTATCTATTGAAGAGAAAAGGGTATAAGTGTCATTACTTCGGACAAAACGTTCCGATTGCAGAGCTTGATTTTGCAGTTGAAAAAATTAACCCTCAAATCGTTGTATCTGTCTTCGTAGCAAAGGTAAAAGAGAAAGTGTTCGGATCTATTATGACCCATCTTGCCAAGATCAATAAAACAAGTCAAGTCGTCATTAGCGGGAGTCAACTTGATACCTATCCAGAATTAATACCGAAGGACATTCAGGTAGTAAAAACCTTCGATCAAATAACAAAACTCATTTCTAATTAATTGAATCATAATCGATCGAGGAATCGTCGGCAGAAAACATCTGTTTAACTTTTTTATCGCATATTTAAACACTTTTGAACTATGAAAAATAGCATTCTCCTACTCTTAGGCTCCATACTTGTTTCCAGTTGTGGATTCATTCGAAAAAATCCCATAAAGATTCTTAACGAGGTCCAAAACGCCGAGGCGTATGACGTCATCATTGTTCCAGGTCATCCGTACGATGGAGAATCGTGGTCTACGACTATGAACTACCGATTGACATGGTCTGTCTATCTATACAAAAATGGCCTCGCCAAAAACATCATCTACTCAGGTTCGTCAGTCTATACTGAATTTGTAGAAGCGAAAATCATGGCCAAATATGCCATTGAAATGGGAATTCCTGCCGAGCACATCTTTCTAGATACGAATGCTGAGCACAGCACAGAGAATGTCTATTATTCTTACCTCATTGCAAAGAAAGAGGGCTTCGACCGAATTGCATTAGCCACGGATCCATTTCAAAACAACTCACTCAAAAGCTTTCTAAAGAAGTTCGAATTACCCATTGATCAGCTCCCCGCCGTATTTGACACATTGGGCGTTCCTTCCAAAATTGAGCCCGTAATAAACAATACTTCTGCCATCAATGAATCTTTCGTTTCGATCAAGAGCAGAGAGACTTTCTTTCAACGACTAGGTGGAACATTCGGTCGGAATATTGTCTGGAATGAGGAAGACCTTCCTAATCAAAAATTAGTTTCTGAATTTGAAAAGAAAGGAAGGCTTATACGCACTTCAGCTAGCGCCCAAACACTCGATACTAATTAATCTGATTTAAGCAATTCTTCGTACTCTTTAAATCGGTGTTCTCGGATTGGACGCGTCTTAGGTTCAGTATCAAAATGCAGAAGTAAACAAGGAGAAATGTCTTTGTATTTATCCAAATACTCATAACTCACAAGTTCTTTGTTTTTGATTCGCTGCTTGATTTTATTGTGGTAAGGATACATTCGTTTTCGTATTAATTCTTTAATTCCTATTTCTGCTACTACAATTGGTTAAAAATCGTTTAATATCTGTTCAACAGTTGGAACATCATAGGGTTGGATTTCAACACGAACATTCACACCCTTTCCTTTTATTCGGAGTTTCCCGAGTCCATTTGCCAAAACCTTAAACTTGAGCTCAACCTCATTTCTTGTAGCATAGCGCCGACTTTTTTTCGAGAGTATCAACTCTTGCTCCAAATTAGCATCATCAATTCCTTCTTCACGCTCACTTAATTTCCCCATCATTTTTTTCTCCATTTTGGAGATCATCGATTGAGCTAACTTATCCGCCAAATAGCCATCTGCACGAACCTTTGGTCCCATTGCTCTCCCAATATGGAGAAGATATAATCCACTTTTGTTCAGAACGATCCGATAAGTTCGAGCGGCAAAAATAAAGCCTGGAGGCTTCACACATCTTTCTACAACTAATGGCATAAATAAGCTTTGATCGAAGATAGCTTTTTTCGGTAAAATCATTTCCAATCGAATTCAATTATCTTTGCTTCATGGAGATGCTTTTATCAGATCAAGAGTTAGAAATTCAGTTTCAGGTTGAAAACTTCGTACTCAAAACACAGCAACAAATCGCCAAGGATTTTTACTCCAGCAACATCACTTTTGACAGTGAGTTTGAGAATCAACAACTATCCTATAACGAAATAATTGAGGCTGTTAGTGAAAAACTTGCGAAGATCATGTCATTCGGTGAAACTCAATTGTTGCAATTGCTCTACCAAATTGATATCTCGCAATCACAATTTTTAGAACTCGTTGAAATGCCCGATCTCGTTGAGAAATTGAGCGAATTAGTCGTTCGTCGGGAAGCTTACAAAGTCTATCTCCGAAGTCAATTTTAAAATTATCACACTTTTCCCTCCTTTTTTCATCATTGATTCAGTG
Organism: uncultured Flavobacteriales bacterium; assembly: GCA_905478665.1. GTDB lineage: Bacteria > Bacteroidota > Bacteroidia > Flavobacteriales_D > Crocinitomicaceae > UBA4466. The sequence continues at coordinate 13,247 of CAJQJL010000138.1, read as the reverse complement.
TTAAGTGCATGAGTTTATCTAAATTTGGTCTTCCATAAACTGTGCAAAAGAAATAATGGATAAAGTATCATACGTTGGCAACGCAGATGTAAACGCGATTGACCATCTGTACAAACTGTACCTGCAAGACCCCGAAAGTGTAGATCTCGGCTGGCAAAAATTCTTTGAAGGCTTTGATTTTGCTAGAACTAGCTATGAAGACGGGGGTGAAATTCCTGAGAATTTCCAAAAAGAATTTAAGGTTATCAACCTAATCAATGAATATCGTTCTCGTGGACATTTGTTTACGAAAACGAATCCTGTTAGAGACCGACGAAAATATTCACCAACCTTAGCCATCGAAAATTTTGGTCTGGAAGAATCCGACCTTGATATGGTTTTTCAGGCAGGTGAAGAAATTGGCGACGGACCCTCAACACTGCGGAGCATTATTGCTCACCTCGAGGATACATATTGCCAATCGATTGGAAGTGAATTCATGTACATGCGTGAACCAGAAAGTGTAAACTGGTTTAAGAATGCCATTGAATTGAAAAATCGTCCGCAATACGATGCAAGCAGAAAAAAAGAAATCTATCGGAAATTAGCACTCACAGCAGGCTTCGAGTCTTTTCTAGGAAAGAAGTTTGTCGGGCAAAAACGATTTTCAGTTGAAGGATTGGAAGTTTTGGTTCCTGCACTCGACGCCCTTGTTCAAAAGGGAGCGGACAATGGTGTTGAACAGTTTGTTGTTGGTATGGCTCATAGAGGGCGTTTAAATACCTTGACAAATGTTTTCAAAAAACGACCACGCGATATTTTTTCAGAATTTGAAGGAAAAGAATTTGAAAACGATGAACGTTTCGATGGTGATGTGAAATACCATCAAGGATTTACGTCATTCGTGAAATCTGAAAGTGGAAAGGATCTAACACTGACTCTTTCACCGAACCCTTCTCACCTTGAAGCTGTAAATCCAGTAGTTGAAGGTATTGCTCGGGCTAAAGTGGATAATTTCCTCAAGAACGATCCTCAAAAGGTATGTCCTGTATTAATTCATGGAGATGCAGCAATTGCTGGACAGGGAGTTGTCTACGAAACAATCCAAATGGCGCAGTTGGATGGATACAAAACTGGTGGAACCATTCACATTGTAACGAACAATCAAGTAGGATTTACAACAAATTATTTGGATGCGCGATCTTCAACCTATTGTACAGATGTAGCAAAAACAACGTTATGCCCGGTATTCCATGTGAATGCTGATGATGTTGAAGCCGTTGTTCAAGTGATGGAAATTGCTGTGGAGTACCGTCAACATTTTAATAGTGATATTTTCATTGACCTTTTAGGGTATCGGAAATATGGTCACAACGAAGGTGATGAACCAAAATTCACGCAGCCGCGCCTTTACAATCTGATAGCCAAACATCCGAATCCTAGAGATCTTTACTTCCAACAATTGGAAGCTGAAGGGATTATCACAAAAGAAGAAGCGAAGAAAATTTCTGACGACTATAACACGTATCTAGAAGATGAGTTTACTGAATCACGGAAACGCGAAAAGGCATTGGTTTATGACTTCCTGAGTGACGCTTGGGAAGGATTCCGCCATGGGAATGAGGACGATTTCGTCAAATCGCCAGAAACAGGTGTAAACAAGAAAACGCTTTTAGCACTTGGAGAAAAACTCTCTACGCTTCCAGAAGGAAAAAAATATTTCAGAAAAATTTCAAAGATCTTCAAAGAAAGACTTGCCTCTATCAAAGAAGACCGTTTGGATTGGGGATCTGCTGAGATGTTGGCATATGCGACACTATTGGAAGAAGGACATCCAGTAAGGATTTCAGGTCAAGATGTTGAACGTGGAACATTCTCTCACAGACATGCCGTAGTAAAAACGGAAGATACCGAGGAAGAAATTACAACCTTGAATTTGTTGTCTGACAAGCAGGCTCCATTTACAATTTACAATTCGTTCCTTTCAGAATACGGTGTACTTGGATATGAGTACGGATACTCTTTGGCCTGTCCAAATGGTTTAACTATTTGGGAAGCACAGTTTGGTGATTTCTACAACGGAGCACAAATCATGGTAGATCAATTCATCACGGCTGGTGAAGATAAATGGTCTACACAAAGTGGTCTTGTGATGCTATTGCCACATGGATACGAAGGTCAAGGAGCTGAGCATTCAAGCGGACGAATTGAACGTTTTTTACAGCAATGTGCTGATTTAAACATTCAGGTAGTAAACACATCTACTCCTGCCAATCATTTCCACTTGCTGAGACGCCAATTGAAGCGTGAGTTCAGAAAGCCATTGGTTGTATTTTCACCAAAAATGCTATTGCGTCATCCAAGAGCAACTTCTTCGCTTAATGAAATGTCGAAAGGTTCATTTCAGGAAGTAATTGACGATCCAACAGCAAAAGTTGCGAATATTGATACGGTTGTTTTCTGTTCTGGTAAGTTCTACTATGAAGCAACAGAAAAGGCTGAGGAATTAGGTGCAAATAACATGGCATTTGTCCGCATTGAACAATTGTACCCGCTTCCTAAGCCCCAAATTGACGCTATTCTTGCCAAGTATAAAAATGCGAAGAACATTTTATGGGCACAAGAAGAGCCTTCTAACATGGGAGCATGGAATTATATGGCAATGGAATTAAGAGAATTGAATCTTACTGGAGTTTGTAAAAGACCATCGGCTGCTGCTGCAGAAGGATCTCACGATTTGCACAAGCGTAGATTGGAAAGATTGTTCAATGAATTATTTGAATTTGCCAAAACGAAAGTAAAAGCATAATTAAAGAAAGATATGTCAGTATTAGAAATGAAAGTACCAAGTCCTGGAGAATCGATTTCAGAAGTTGAAATTGCTCAATGGTTGGTATCTGACGGAGATTACGTAGAAAAAGATCAGGCCATTGCTGAAGTGGATTCTGACAAAGCTACATTGGAATTACCCGCTGAAGAAAGTGGAACTATCACTCTAAAGGCAGAAGAAGGAGATGCAGTTGCAGTTGGTGCAGTCGTTTGTTTGATTGACACTTCTGCGGAAAAACCAGCTGGTTTCGAATCTTCAGTTGATGAAGCTGCACCGGCTGAAGTTGTTGCAGCACCGGCTGAAAAGAAAACTACTTCGACGAGCTCAGCAACCAAATCGGTAAGCCCAGACCCAGTAGCTTCGACAGGCTCAGCTACCAATTCAAAGAGCGCAGAGAAATCTTACGCAGCTGGGGTACCTTCAATTGCTGCGGCAAAGATCATGTCTGAAAATGGCGTGTCTTCCAATAAAGTGAGCGGTACTGGAAAAGACGGTCGCATCACAAAGCAAGATGTTTTGGCTGCAATGGCAGCTGGATTCCCTGCAGATGCAGCACAAGGCTGGGGCGGAACTCGCGATCAAAACCGTGAGAAGATGTCTCTAATGCGTCGTAAGATTGCAGAACGTTTGGTGTCGGTGAAGAATGAAACAGCAATGTTGACTACATTCAATGAGGTCGATATGAAACCTATCATGGACTTGCGTGCAAAATACAAAAAGGCGTTTGCTGAATATCACGAAGTGAACCTTGGTTTCATGTCCTTCTTTACAAAGGCGTGCACAGAAGCGTTGAATTTATTCCCTTCTGTGAATGGCCAAATTGACGGCAAAGAAATGATTCTCCACGACTATGCGGATATCGGAATTGCGGTGTCTTCTCCTAAAGGATTAATGGTTCCCGTTGTTCGCAATGCTGAGCAAATGTCCTTAGCGGAAATTGAACGTGAGATCAAGCGTTTGGCAATAAAGGCACGCGATGGAAAAATTACACCGGATGAAATGACAGGAGGAACATTCACAATAACCAATGGTGGCGTATTTGGCTCAATGTTATCGACTCCAATAATCAATCCTCCACAATCAGCGATTTTGGGAATGCACAACATCGTACAACGACCAGTAGCGATTGATGGAAAGGTAGAGATTCGTCCAATTATGTACGTTGCACTCTCATATGATCACCGAATTATTGACGGTAAGGAATCAGTAAGTTTCTTGGTGAAAGTGAAAGAGATGTTGGAAAACCCTGAGCGTATGATCTTTGGTTCGAAAGATCCGGTGGAAGTTTTGTTGGGATTGTAGGGAATAGTTTGAGCAAATAGGCTTATATTGAAGCTCAAATTTAAAACCACACTACTATGAAAACATTTGTCATGGCACTTTTGTTCTTGTTCGTTACGAACATTGCGAGTGCATTTACTGTACCTTATTACAACAAGGATTCTAAAACGTACACTTTTGAAGTGAAAATCAACGGAAGTACCCGCGAAATAACTTTCAAGGCTAGTACTTCAGGATCTGCACATTGCCCGCCATCTGCGGATAAGTGTGAAATCAAAACATCATGTGGATGGGTTGAAGTAAAGAACGGTCAGAAAGTGATTATAAAAGACGGTTGTATTACGATCGCATAGCTATCTTGAAAAAATTGAAAAGTCGTTACGAACGTGACGGCTTTTTTTATGCTTCCTCATTTTACTTTTGATTAACTTTGGAATCATTGATTTTATCAATTTAAAAAATGACTCCAAACGAATTTTACACCACAACGAGGGATACGCACCAAGTAGAAGTAAACCGCCTGAAGCAAACAGGATTCACCCTTTCAATGCTTCGTTTAGCGGTCTTTGTCAGTGTTTCTCTCTCCATATATTTCCTTTGGGGATCGTATGGCATCATGAGTGGAATCGGAGCTGTAGGACTCGTTATTTTCCTCTACTTAGTTTCACACTACACGGATGTCAAAAACAAGCGGAATTACTTTCAAAAATTGGTTGACATCAATCAGCTCGAGCTAGATGTTTTGGATGGAAATCTGTCCAAATTGGCACGCGGCGAAGCATTCATATATGATGATCACCACTACAATCAAGACATTGATTTATTTGGAGAGGGATCACTATTTCAACTCATCGACCGAACGGAAACGGTTAACGGCCAAAAGGTTCTGGCACATTGGCTAAATGCGAATACAATAAACAACATCGAAGAGAAGCAAGAGGCTCTGCAGGAACTCACAACAAAAACTACCTGGCGACAGAACTACAAAGCCACCGCTGCATTGGTGGAAACTGAAGTTGCTTCCGATTCTATCATTCGCTGGATCAAAAATTACAAACCATTCGTTCCAAAAGCATTTCGTTTTCTTCCACTTATCTTTTCAATCCTTTCATTGAGCGTGTTCACACTTTATGGCTTCGGTATAATTCCTGTCACCTCTTTACTGATTTGGTTGATGGTGGGAATTGCAATCACATCGCGCTATATTAAACGTGTTACGAGTTTGTACAATTCTGCCAGTCAGATGAAAGATACCTTTGAGCAATATGCCAAGCTCCTAGATGCCATTGAAACTGAAACATTTACCAGTGCGACATTAATAGAACAACAAAAAAGAATCCAAACCGATGGAATCAAAGCCTCGGAGATTTTGAAAAATATCTCACGGCAAATCGACTATTTAGGGAACAGAAACAACATGATTTTTGCGCCTGTTTTTAACGGCTATTTTCTCTGGGATCTGCATTTCACCTACAAGATAGAACAATGGATGAGCAGTTTTGACGACTCCGTGATCAACTGGTTCAATGTGATAGAATACTTCGATTCCGTTAATTCAATGGCCAATTATTCATTCAATCATCCCAACTACATTTACCCAGAAATAGCCAAAGAGGAGAAAACAATTATCTCTTCAAAGGAATTGGCTCATCCGCTTTTGGACGCGAATAAAGTGGTGAGGAACGATATTCATATCAACAAGGATGATTTCTTCATTATCACAGGTGCGAACATGGCTGGGAAAAGTACTTTTCTGCGCACTGTGGCGTTGAATCTTGTTATCGCAAATTGCGGTCTTCCTGTTTCGGCAACATCATTTTTTTTTACGCCAATTAAGCTCATTTCCAGTATGCGCACGTCGGATTCATTGCAGAATGATGAGTCGTATTTCTTCTCAGAATTGAAGCGGCTCAAGTTTATTGTTGATGAAATGAAATCTGATGCCTACTTCATCATATTGGATGAAATATTAAAGGGAACAAATAGTAAGGATAAGGCTGAAGGCTCGAAGAAATTCGTAGAAAAACTGGTAGCATCCAACTCTACTGGGCTAATTGCCACACATGATCTCAGCCTTTGCCAACTTGAAGAAACACTTCCTCAGATCCAAAATCACTATTTCGATGCTGAGATTGTTGATGACGAATTGTATTTCGACTATACCTTCAAAAAAGGAATTTGCAAGAATATGAATGCCTCCTTTCTCTTGAAGAAAATGGAAATTGTTTGAGCAAACTTAAAACCAAGTCGTGTCTGTTGCTATGGACTCGTACGGGCCAGCTTCAGGAATTGGAAGCAACCAATCATTGTACGAATCATATTTTTTTGCACCTTCTAGCAGATCATCATCAGGATTGAAAAGATACTCTGAAGGACGACCATTAAAGGACAGCTTAATTTTGCATTTGATCATGCAATTTGTAATCCCCGCTTTCGTAGCAACCTTATCTTTCAAATAGTTTGCGAATTGTAAAATCATTTGTGGTGAATGACACATCTGCGTGATTTCATCAGGGAACAAATGTAGTTTTGGGTCAATTTCATGAATCATCTTTTTGTCCAAATCATATACTCTAAACTCGACTTGTTCAATTTCTCGGTGTTGAATCTTCATTCTCCACGAAAAACGCTGTGCTTCACCAGTCCAATCTGTATATCCAGGAATGAAATAATGGCGTAAAGGCATGCACAACTGAAACAACACATAAACGACTATAACGAGCGCGCCAATTTTCCCGACTCCCTTCGCTGCAACTTTCGGAACTTTGGATGATAAAAGCTTACGTTTTTGAAGAAATGCAGCCAATTTATCCTGATCGACGAACAATATGAGGGCAGAAATCATAAAGAACGGGAAGATGAATATATCGTTGAAAATGTAACTATTGGTAATATTGAAAAGTACCGCAAGAATGATGGCTACCTTTCGCGTCTTGGCAAACCAAAGAAGCGGACCAATCAATAAATCAAATAAAAAGCCTCCGTATCCAAACAAATACTTCAGCCATTCTGCCCTTAAAAATTCGCTTCCAGTTCTATTCGCGCTGTAGTTTAGTATTTCTTCCACGGGATGAAAATCAAACCAATATGGATTCATCTTTACGATCGCACCAAAGAAGTAAACGACGACAACTTGAAATTGAAGCAGGCGATAAGACCATTGAGGAACATGCGACCTTTTTCGCTTCGTATTCAGACTAAATGCTGCATCTGCTGGTATAAAAATCATCATGAAACTAACCAGACAAAGCATGTACAAATGGTTATTATACAATACCTGATCCAGAAAGAAGAAATAACTGAAGCCCAAGGCAAAAACCGTCATCGCCACACGGTACAGAACTCCGAGCGTTATACAAATTGCACAAATCGCCAGCGTAGCCATGATTAACTCCATAACACCTTGTTCGGGCAACGGAAGATTTAAAAACTCATATGGGAAAATGATATCATGTACGTAGAAGCTCTCAACGATCTTTATATTATGAAAGCGATTTAAGTCCCACAGAATGATTACTCCGAATAAGATTCTAAAAAGACCTAGTCCATAAGGGCTCTTAGGTTGATTGAGCCAGTTAAGTAGTTTCATGTTTTAAAAATAGCGAAATAAATAATCACAACTGAACTATTAAGAGATGACCTCAAGCGATTAAGGTTCGAGTTTTTATACCTTAGCGCCAGTTAAACTAAAAAAAAGGCAACAAACCTCAATATTCGGTCAAGAACTGCGTTGAAAAGAAATACAACCTTCTCATTTCAGATCGTATTTTTACCATTCAAAAGCTTAAATATGCAAAGATCCAAAGCACTCATTGTATTCTTCTTCCTTTTCTCTTTTTCTTCGTTTTCGCAAGACTCAACTGTCGTAAGTGATTTCGAAGCATGGGGAGGAGTTTCGTTGGAGAAATCGTTTTTCGAAAAGAAACTAAATCTAGGTCTAACTCAAGAGTTTCGCTTCGATGAAAATTCAATGCATCTCGATCAATACTTCACTGAGTTGAAAATAAAATACGAAGTATACAATGGGCTCGACTTAGGAATCGGGTATCGATTTATTCGCAACAACAAGAATTCTGGCTACAAAAACGAGCAACGGATTTTTGCAGACGTGAGTTACAAGCACAAACTTGATCGCTGGTCACTTAGCTATCGTTTCCGCTTCCAAAACCACGATGAAATTGGCGTTTCACGATCTGAAGGAGACGATATCACGCGGAAATATCGACTGAGAGCCAAAGTAGCTTACAACATTAAAAACTGGGAACTTGATCCCTACCTTTCTGTAGAAGGATTTTTTGCTCAAGAGACCAATGGGATCAACTACGTAGAAACGATTACCGAAACAGAGAAAGTTTCTGGTTTCCAAAAATTACGATTCACACTTGGAACAAAGTATAAGATCAACAAGTTCATGCAGCTTGGAGCCTTTTATCGCATTGAGCAGGAAATGAAATCCTACCCAGGTGTTTACAATTCACCCGCAACGTACTACATCGGTGGACTTAATCTAACCTTCAAACTTTAATGATTATGAAAAAAATTAGCCTCAAAATAGTAGTTGCGCTCGCTGCCATTGCAGTAGTCGCTACATCGTGTTTGAAAGAAGAACTAATTGCTGGTGGAAATGGACTGGATGACTGGACAGCAGCTACACATGGATACGGAGCGACGCCAAATTATGCTGTCGTGTTCAATCAAAATGAAGTGCAACGCCTAGATTTAGTCATTGAAGCAGACTACTGGACGGCTATGCAAGAAGATGTAGCCGCGCTATACGGTGGCAATGTCATGGGCTCATCGGAGACTCCGATTTATGTGCCAGCTCAAATGTACCACAACGGAATACAATGGTACGATGTAGGACTCCGATACAAAGGTAATTCAACGCTTAGAGATGCATACCAAAACGGAAGTGGCAAATTACCGCTGCGTATCGAGATGAACCATTTTGAAAGTGAAAACCCAAATATCAATGGTCAAACATTTTATGGGTTTACACAGCTTTCCTTATCGAGCAATTACAAAGATGAATCTTTAGTCCATGAAAAAGTTGCAGCGGATGTGTTTAGAGATTTTGGCGTTCCTGCACCGCAAACTGCATTCTATAGAATCTATGTTGATTATGGTGAAGGCCCAATCTACTTTGGTTTGTACACACTATTGGAGGTTACTTTTGATACTCCAATGTTGAATACTCAGTTCGGAGATGCAACTGGAAATTGCTACAAACCAGATGGTGATGGTGCTCGATTCAATGACCCTTCATTGGTTACAAGTACCTATTTCCCAAACAAGAACAACACAGGTGCCAGCACTGAAGACATTAGTCAATTAGTTACAGCACTTCTTTCTGACAACCGAACATCAAATCCAACACAATGGAGAAGTGATTTGGAACAAATTCTGGATATCGATCAATACCTCAAATGGTTGGCAGCAAATACAACCTTGCAAAATTGGGATACTTATGGAAAAATGACGCACAATTTTTACTTGTACAATAATCCAAACAGTAATAAATTGGTTTGGATTCCATGGGATAACAATGAAGCCTTTGCTGAACCAGCTGGCGGGCCAGGCGGATCTAGTGTGTTAGACTTTGATTTCTCGAACCTTGAAACAACTCCACTCAGTTCTACAGGAGATGTAACTTGGCCGCTCATTTCATACCTATACGATGATGCGGTATATAAGGCACAATACGATGGATACATTGATCAATTTATCACAAGTGCATTTACGACATCAACAATGGCAACTCGATTTACGGATGCGCATAATCTTATTCAACAATATGTAAATGGGGCTGACGGAGAGATTGCAGGCTACACGCACACAACTTCTTCAGGTTTTGATAACTCACTGTCTGATTTGATCAACTTCGTATCAACACGAGTTTCAGCAGCTGATGCTTATACACCGTGATAATTGAATTTTAAAACAAAAAGGCATCTTTCGTTAAACGGAAGATGCCTTTACTTTTATACAATGTGAATTACTCTAATGAATCTCTACGGAAGTCTGACTGACAAAATCAACTGTCACTGCCGTACTAGAATTAGGACAAGTTATACCCGTATTATTTGATGATGGAGCAATTCCACTGCAAGCATAAGACACTCTTGTATCTCCGTGTCCGCCTCCTGTAGATCCAACAACGTAAAGATATTGAGGTTCACAGTTTGATGGCCATGTCACGGTAACATTGCTGTTTGCTGCAACACTGGAACTATACGCTGGGGTACAGTCTTGGGTGCATGGATCCTCACCCCAATGCATAACAAATTCCATTAAGCAATCTGTATCATTGGTTATTACGGTCGATTGACCAAAAGAAACCGAAGCTGTTAAAAACAACCCCATAAGTACAAGCACTCCTGCTCTTAAATTTTTCATAATACTTTGTTTATGCCCTTTTACCTTTATTGGTTGAAGGCCTCTAGAGTAAATTATGGATATTCCACCTGCCTAAATAATATTTAACACTTTCAGGAGAAAAACAGGTACTAATTTGTTCAATTTCAGGTATTTGTTGCAGATTTTACTGCCCAAAGACAATTTTTGAGGCCAAATTACCTTCAGTAGCTCCCGCTTTATAATCGCTCTTTATTTGCGAATATCGCAAGTGGAGTAATTTAAGTGGTGATATTCAGTAATCAGAATCGAGTCAAGCCCTCTACATTTGGTCTAACATTTAAATCAAAAGACATGACTAAAATATTCAAATCCGTAAAATTAGCACTCATCGTTTGCATCCATTTAGGATTTACCACGATAAGCTTCGCCCAGAACAAATCTTCTATTGCTGTGGCTAACCCAAATGTTGTAGGTTTAAAATCAGGTCCCACAATCGCAGCTAAATTGGTGCGCCTGGAACTCATTAAACAGGAAACCTATATGGTTTACGATGAATTCGACATGGAAGACATCTATAAAGTTGATTCAAGTTATCGTTACAACTGTCTCAGTAAATCCTGTCTCATTAGAATGGGAAAAGAACTTGATGTAGATTACATTATCTCCGGAAGTTTCGATCAGCTAGGCAATAAAATTGTTATTTCATTGAAAATAATAGATGTCAGAAATGAAACAATTTTCAGATCTAAAGTGCGTGAATTTGATGATCAGGAAGATGAACTCCAGCGAATGACCGAAATTGTATTAAAAGATTTGCACGATATTGAAATCCCAAAGACATTGGATGATCGACTCAAATTCAACAATGAGGTAATTACTTCAAATAATGTTGGTCGAATAAAAAATAACGGCCCGCGTGTAGGATGCGGCGTAATGCTAGGCGACCTTTCTGAATTCGCCACTCGACCAGAAGATCAAGGTGGACTGGATATCTTTCCTGTTGTGAGCATGATTGGTTTCCAACTGGAAGCACAATATGTTGGAACCGAAAATTTCTCTGCACTTGTAGAAGGAATTGTTAATGTATCAGGGCTTGAACAAGGTAAGTTTATTCCAACCCTTTCATTAATGAATGGTTTCCGATTTGGACAGTCAGGTTGGGAGTTTGCATTTGGACCAGGGCTTGGAATTAAATATGAATCGAAGGGATTCTTTGATTCTGAAGGATTGTTCGGTGATGCAGGAAACTATGTCAGTGAAAACGACTGGGCCGAATATGGCGAGCGAAATTTTCAGAATGCAACTGAACATCCAGAATACTATTCAACAGGATACTTTGTTGCACCAAGTCCATCAGAATTTAATGAAGATTACAATTTCGACAAAAAACATGCGGACACACGGGGTAAAGCTGGAATATCCACTTCCTTTGTTTTCGCCTTTGGACGAACATTTAAAGCTGGAGCAATGAATATTCCTGTCAATGTATTCTATTCTTCGAAAAAAGGAGGCGGATTGTTAGGTGTAAATGTTGGTTTTAATGTAATGCGAAGTAAAAAATCCATCAATAAACGTAGAAGACGTTAGCAAAAACTCTGTCAGATCGTCGAGATTTTCATTTAATAACCCGTCGATCTGGCAGAAACATGTTACCACTCAGAAAAAATTAGATCCCCTACAGAACTAATTTGACGATCACCTTTCTGGGATCATAGCAAGATACTTACAATTTATTTCAACTAAAAACATCCACTTTGTATCAATCAACATCTTAAGTAGAGTTCTTTGAGTATCAACAATTTAAATGTGCATGCATACTATTTTTAACCGCTATAACATTGATTATCAAATGCAAAAATATGTTAAAAATTTACTTTCAATGTAATAAGACAGGAGCATGTTCGTTTATACTAATAACAATACAAGTTGAGAAAGTCTGAAAAGTTGGCACACAATTTGAAAGTACTAAATCAACTAAGTAGAAGTTAGTTTTCATAAGTAGTAGTAGTTTAGGTATTAAGGGGGAAGGATGCCAGTCTTTCCCCCTTATGATTTTTATAAACTTCTCTACATACCTATTATTCCGTCTTTTCTAACGTAGCGATATGAACTCGCTTATTCTCCGTAATGAACTGTACAATGTATCTTCCAGAGGAAAGCGTTGAAGCATCCACTAGTTTATCTCCTGACTTAAATTCAATACTTTGACGACGTCCAGACATATCAAACACCTTAATTTCGGAAATTAACTCATCTGTGTCTATGTAAAAGATTCCCGAAGATGATGGATTCGGATGAATAGATAAATCAAACTCAGACATTTCTTTCAATCCAATAGTGCTAACCGTGAAGCAAGCCGTTGTATCTGTACATCCACCTTGCTCAACAATACAAGCAAAATCACCGTCATACGTTGCCGAGAAATTCTGATTCATTTCGCCCGCAATCGCACTGAATCCTGTATTACAGTCAACCCACTGATATGAAGTAGATGTCGCTGCTGTTAAGGTCACACCAACTTGAGTTACACTTAAATCCAATCCAGTTATTATTACGTTCTGCGTTTGTGTCGATGTGTTTCCATTCCCATCGTCGAAAGTCCATGTAACAATCGTTGTTCCTACTGTTGTTATTGGAAGAGTTGCGTCATTAGTTACTGTTACAACGGCAGAGCAGTTATCAGTTCCCGTAGGAGGAGTTAAACTCGTAATTGAACAAATCTCTGTTAAGTCTGAAAGCGACACCGAATCTGGCACTGGATCAATATCATCGACAATGGGTATAGTTACTGAGGCAGTAT
>CAJQJL010000137.1 GCA_905478665.1 uncultured Flavobacteriales bacterium | reverse complement strand
AGCAGAAGGAGATTAGGCAAGGACTTCCAGGAGCCGTAATACTTTACAATCAAACGCAAGATGAGCGATTGGAGACTTCGGAGAAGAACCTTTTTTCTGATTTCGCCTATTGGAATTCACATTTTTCACTTCGATTTCATGCCACTGCAATTCAAAACAATTTGATGTACAGCGATCCAGATTATTTGAATACAGTTGGTGGAATTGAGACAGAATACGCAAATAGAAGCTTGAGTGCAGGATTGTCAGCACGGTACTATTTAAATGATTTTACCGTGTTCGCTGGAACAGAAGAATTCATTGCTGACTTAATCGTTAATGATAGTTTGTTTGCTGAACCTGTTCGCTTTCACAATTTCAGCATTCTTGGATTATTAATGGATAAGCGTAAGATAAATGCTCGCATACATGTTTCGACACAATATGTAAGTGAGCGCAACAACAATGGAGAAAATGCCCCCGATCGATTTAGATTGAATCCTTTCGTTTCCTTAACTGCGGGTGAGTATAAGAAGCATTTAAAACACATTCTTTGGTTTAGAAACTCCTTTCGGATGCCTACTTTTAACGAGCTGTATTACAATAATATTGGGAATAATCTTTTGCTTCCTGAAGATGCACATCAGTTCAACTACGGAATTTCTGTGGTTCCGATATCCAAAAAACCAGATTTGCATATTCGCTCAAATGTATTTGTCAACTTGGTGAAGAACAAGATTGTGGCGGTTCCAACTCAAAATTTATTTGTGTGGTCAATGCAGAATGTTGGTAAAACACGGGGTTATGGTTTGGAGCTAATGGCAGACATCAATTGGGAGTTGACAAAAAAATGGAAGATTCAAACGATTTTGAATTATACCTATCAGCGAACATTGGATTACACGGATGAAGATTCTCCGACATATAAACATCAAGTAGCATATATCCCTGTACACACGGGAAATTTTGATCTATCTGTTTATTTCAAAAAGACGGGGCTTCGCATTTCCAATTATGCAGTTTCAAAGCGGTATTCATTGAATGAGAATGTACCTCAAAATAAAGTCGAAGGATTTTTAGTGACAGACCTAAGCCTCTTTCATACTTTTCTAGTTGGTGAGAAACAAAGCTTGAATGTACAATTCAATTTAAAGAACATTTTTAATCAGTCGTATGCGTACATCCGTTCGTATGTCATGCCTGGAACAAACTTTTTAATATCTGTGAGCTATGCGTTTAATTAGTATTTTTTTCTTGGTTCTCGTTTTGTTCTCCTGTAAAAAGGATGAGCCAGAACCACAACTAGAAGAAACCCTTCAATCAGGGGTCGCGGTGTTGTGCGAAGGTCTTTTTCAACAGAACAACTCAAGTATGTCTTGGGTTAATTTCTCTACTAATGCTGTCACAAATTCTCTTTTTGTAGCAAAGACTAACCGGCAACTGGGCGATACGGGAAATGACATTCAACGTTATGGGGGGAAGGTTTATATAGTTGTAAATATTTCAAGTACAATCGAAGTTATGGATGCGTCAACATTCACTTCAATCAAGCAAATTGAGATGATCGATGCGGGGACAGCCAAACAACCAAGATCCATTGCGTTCAGTGGTTCAAATGCATATGTCACATGTTTTGATGGCTACGTTGATGTCATCGATACTGCAAGTTTGACCGTTGTTCAACGGATTCCTGTTGGTTCAAACCCGGAAGGACTTACGGTCTCAACTAATAAACTGTATGTATCGAACTCAGGCGGTTTGAATGCTCCAGTGATGGATTCAACAGTTTCCGTGATCGATTTAGCAACGCATACCGAAACGCAAAAAATTGTCGTTGGAAAGAACCCAGGAGGAATGATTACAGATTTAGATGGTGATGTTTACGTGATTACACGTGGAGATTATGGTGCGCTTCCTTCTCGGATGGTTCGCATAGATGCGCAAAACGATGCCGTGGTTGAGCAGTTTAGTTTTGATGTCTCAGGAGTTTCTGCCATGAATGATAAATTCCTTGTCACGTATTATGATTACAACTCAGGACAGAGCAGTGTAGGTTTGTTTGATCCATCAACAGAGACATTGGAGAATCCCTCTTACCTCGACATGTCAACGGTAACTACAGCTTATGGGGTTCAGTACAATCCATTCAGAAACCGAATTTATTTAATGGATGCCATGAATTTTACCAACACTGGCTATGTTCGAGAGTTCGATGTCTCGGGAAATTACATTCAAAGTTTTCATGTTGGATTAAATCCTTCAAAAGCGATTTTTTATGAATAGGTTAAAGCGATTATAAAGTCTATTGGAGTAATCTTGTTCTTGGTTAGCTTCGCTCAGACAGTGAATGGACAATCTTTTGCACCACCACCAGATTATCCTGGATCTACGGCGATTCATAAAGATTCTTCGGTATTCGTAAACTGGGCCTCGGGAATTACGCTGACAAGAGGTCCACTCGATATTCAAAATCCTGGCTTGGGTTTGGCAAGTTACGGCGTCGATACGGATGCACTTGGCATAGCCGAGATCACTCCTGTTTCTTTTGGTGATGGAGGAGAGGCTATTTTAACTTTCCCTTTTGCGATAAAGAATGGCTCAGGTCCCGATTTTGCTGTGTTTGAGAATGGATTCACGAATCATTACATGGAATTCGCCTTCGTTGAAGTCAGTTCGGATGGCGTAAATTTTTTCCGTTTTGAAGGAATAAGTGAAGCTCCCACGGACGTGCAGCTCAACAATTTTTCTTTTTCTGATTGTGCGTACATCCATAACCTTGCAGGAAAGTATCGACAGCTCTATGGAACACCTTTCGATCTTGATGAAATGAATGGAATTACTGGATTAAATATTAACAACATTACACATGTGCGACTCATTGATGTTGTTGGGAGTATTGATCCACAATATGGGACACTCGATAGTCAGGGAAATATTATCAACGATCCATATCCAACAGCTTTTGAATCAGGTGGTTTTGATCTCGATGCGATTGGTGTGATTCATCAAGCCACAACCTCTGGAATGGATGAAGATTTAATTGATTTAAGTGTATTTCCGAATCCTTTTGAAAATCAATTTCAATGCAGATTAAGTGGTCCAACTCGCGTTACTTTGCGAAATATTGATGGACAAATTGTTGTGTCCAGGGAAGAATCCTCTAATTTTAACATAGATCTGACTGAAGAATCGGATGGAATGTATTTTCTTACGCTGGAAACAGGGGGTAGGACAAAAACAATTAAACTTATTAAGCAGTAATGGGGCATTTATCAGAAGAATTTTGGAGTGAACGTTATAAGACAAATCAGACTGGTTGGGACTTGGGGAAAGTTTCTACACCAATCAAAGAATACGTAGATCAGTTAACGAATAAGGAGTTGAAAATATTAATTCCAGGCTGTGGAATGGGCTATGAAGCCGAATATTTACATGAACATGGATTTACCAATGTTCATATCATTGATCTAAGCATAGAGCCTTTGAACGCCTTTAAAGAGCGCGTTAAAGATTTTCCGATTGAGCATATCCATAAAGGAGATTTTTTTGCGCATGAAGGGAAATACGACCTGATTATTGAACAGACGATGTTTTGTGCGATTGATCCTGCTTTGCGATCGAACTATGCAGAGGCAGTAAATGAATTGCTCAAACCCAAAGGTAAATTGGTAGGTGTGTTGTTTGATTTTCCATTAGAATCGGGTCCTCCATACGGTGGAAGTAAGGAGGAGTATTTGGCGTATTTCCATCCTTATTTTGAAGAAGTATCCATTGAGCGATGTTACAATTCAATACCGCCGAGAGCAGAAAGAGAGTTCTTTATTAAACTTTGTAAAGCCTAGTGCCCCTTGTTCTTCTTGTGTCGCTGGTTTTTCCGCGTCCACTTGTGCTTCTTCTTGTTGAATTCGTTGTTGTTCTTTCTACCTCCACCCCAACGCGCAACTATTCCAGCTGAATGTTGAAAGTAGTTTGTGTGTAATCCTGAATCCCAGAACCCTGGCCATAAGCCAAGCTTACCATTGGTGTGAATTTGAAGCCCAACGTTCTTGTGAAACCAAATATTGAAGCCTAGTCCTAGATTTAAAGTTGGAACATGTGGAGCAACGGCCGCATTCGATCTGAAGGTGTACCCTAGACCAAAAGTGAAGTAAGGGTCAATCCAGCGCATTCGAGGTGCGTATAAATTGTACAAGCTGTATTTTCCGTTGACATCCGCACAAAAGAAAATACTGGCAAGACCAGTTGTATCATTAACTCGTTTTCCAGGTAAATAAGTGTTGTATGTAGCTGAAGCCTCCAGACTCCAACCGTATCTCAGGTATCTGTCCAGCGACAATTTTGTTGGGTAATATTGATAATTCCAAGATGAGCCGACATTGAACAAATCTCCCAATTGATTTCCATCGTCTTCAATCACGCTCCAATGCACACCGATCATCCACTTATAAGGCTTGAATGTTTTGATCGTTTTATATGGTTGTGCCATAGCCGAGCCATATGCAAGAATGAAAGTGGAAAGGAATAACAGTTTTTTCATCAAAAAGAGATTCTAATCAAATATAAGTCAAAAAAGAGTAAAAGTTACATGAATTAATGCCCAAGAGGGGTTTTCTCCCCAGCATTGATTTCCACATTAAGCGTGTTTACTGCTGGTGGAATTGGACATGAGTAACGATAAGAATAGGCACAATAGGGGTTGTACAACAAATTAAAATCCAACAAAATGGTCTCACCATCTGGAATCCGTGCGTCTAAGTAACGCCCTCCACCATAAGTTGTTTTTGCCGATGTTTTATCTCTAAATGGAATAAAAAGATAGTCTCGGTATTCTTTATCTGTCTTAAGCCCGATGTTTTGATACACCTCAAGTTTGTAGCTGGCTCCATCAATTTCAAAATCAACATAACCATACCTGCGATAGAGTGGGGTGCGCTCTGTCGAAGTCGGCATTTCAAATTTCTTCCCTTTGTCCTTGGTGAACTTTGCTGTGATTTGAAAATCGGTGTCAAAAGGGAAATAGTCGAGACCTTCAAACGAAGCTATTTCTTCAGCGTTGAGAACATGTGCAGCTGTGTCCGTTAGTGAGTTTAGGTGTTCGGCTCTGTGTTCTTCAATTTCTTTAGCTGTTTGCTGACCAGTGGAATTGAAAGCGCCAAAAAAGGCAATAAATAAGAAAAACTGTTTCATCGTGAACCAAATATAGAACTTCCAATTCGAACCATGTTGCTTCCCTCTTCAATTGCAAGCTTGTAGTCGCCGCTCATGCCCATGGAGATGTGTTCAAAACTGTCGTTGAATTTAAAATAATGACTTTTTAATACATTGAAATAATTTTCAAGCGTTCTGAATTCGTCACGCACTTGTTCTTGATCTGACGTGAATGTTGCCATCCCCATCACACCAACCACAGATACATTTTCCATTTCAACAAATTCGTTCGACTCTAAAATTTCACGTCCATCATCAAAAGACAGTCCAAACTTTGATTCTTCCTCTGCGATATGAAATTGAAGGAGGCAATTAATGATGCGATCATTCTTCTTTGCTTGCTTATTGATCTCTCTCAGAAGTTTCAAGCTATCAACAGCATGAATAAGGGACACAAACGGAGCGATGTACTTTACTTTATTTGATTGCAGGTGACCAATCATGTGCCATTCGATATCTTCAGGCAGCTCACCAAATTTGTCTACAAGTTCTTGCACCTTATTCTCGCCAAAGATACGCTGACCTGCATCGTATGCTTCCTGAAGCATGTGTGCAGGTTTCGTTTTGGAAACGGCAACAAGCGTCACTCCTGATGGAATTTCAGCGCGGATGAGTTCTAGATTTTCACGTATCATTCGTTAAGGTTATAGATGGTTAATCCACTGCGAAGCTTAGGCTCTACCCATGTTGATTTTGGAGGCATAATCATCTGATTATCGGCAACTCGTTTTACTTCGTCAATGCTCACAGGGAACAAGATAAAGCCAATTTTGAAATCACCTTTACGAATGCGCTTACTAATTTCACGCACTGGATAATTCCCGCTAATGAAATCAATGTTTTCATCCGATTTCAAATCTCTAATTCCCAATATTGGATCCAGTACATAGTTTGTGAGTATTTCAGCATCCAGTGATTTCACGGGATGCGTATCATCGATAATCTCATCTTTGCAAGTCAGCATGTACCACTTGCCCTCTATACACATGCAGATATCGTGTTCTTTCGTTGGTTTCTTTGATCGGTTCAACGGTTTGATATGGAAATGAATTTTTAGTAACTCCAAAAGTTCATCAGGAGAATGACCGTTCATAGTCTTTACCAAACGGTTGAACTCAAGAATTTGAATCGCACTTTCTTCGATGAAAAACGCAAGAAAATAATCCTCATTTGGAAAATGTTGCTCTTTTCGATCTGTTCTTAATTGGCGAAGTCCTGCTGAAGAAGCTGAACGATGGTGTCCATCAGCGATGTAGGTAGATTCTACAAGTTCGAATGCTTTGACCATCTTTTTTGTTTCATCTGGGTTGAGAATCCACAATTCATGTTTGTTCAGATCCGTAGTTGTAAACTCATACTCTGGTCGTTCGCGTATTTTTTTATTCATAACGCTGTTAATGGATTTATTTCCAGTGTAAGAGAGGAGAACGGGTTCGGCGTTGTATCCAACAATGTCAAGATAATTGGTAAACATTGCCTCACGAGAGGTCAGCGTCGCTTCATGCTTTTTTATGTTGTCCTCTTTGTATTCCTGCACACTAGCGCCACCAATGACACCTAAAAAAACGCGATCTCCTTTCGTTTGACGATAGAGGTAAATACTGTTCTCTGTATCCTTAATAAGATGGTCACTTTCTCGAAAATCAGCGTACTTCTCCTTGATTTGAAGAAAGCGTTCTGCTGAATTTGCTTCGGTCTTTACTTTACTCTTAAATTCAGGATGTATGATATTCAAGAAAATATAAGGATTGACCTCTAAAATTGCCTTCAGCACGTTTCTTTTGTATGCGTAATGTGGCAACGAAGCAATGAGGTGAGCTTTATCGCGCACAGGCCTAAGCGCCTTAAAAGGACGTAGTTTTGCCATACGTTAAGAAAAATTAGTCAGTTACTGCTCCCCGAAAGTAGCAATGATTTTATCAGCTAATTCAGTACCAATTCGGTCCTGTGCTTCTCCAGTTGCTGCTCCAATATGAGGAGTGCACGCAATTTTTTCATGACTCAAAAGATCAGCTCTTGGATTTGGTTCGTTTTCAAAAACGTCCAAAGCAATCGCTGCAACTTTACCACTGTCAAGTGCTTCAATGAGAGCGTCTTCATCAATTACTCCACCGCGTGCAGCATTAATCAATCGAACACCATCTTTCATAGAGGCGAACTCAGCTTTACCGATAACGGCAGAACCGTCTGCTTGCTTTGGAATGTGAAGAGAAACATAATCAGCATCAGCAATTGCGGCAGCCATATCCGAAGTCGGAGTGATTTCCGCTGTTACAGACAACCCATTGCCTAATTGAATATCAAGGGAACGAGGATCCGTGTATAAATCAACGGCAACAACGTCCATTCCACATCCAATTGCATATGTAGCTAAACTTTGACCAATTCGTCCGAATCCAACAATTGCTAATTTCTTTCCACGTAATTCAACGCCTTTTCCGTATTTCTTCTTCAAAGTCTTGAAGTCACCATTCTCCATGTTTTTGTACGAATCGTGAAGTGAACGAGAAATGGCTAGCATGTGGCCCATCACTAATTCAGCAACAGATTGGCTTGAAGCAGCTGGTGTATTAATTACTGTTCTTCCAATGTCACGCGCGTATTGCACATCGATATTGTCCATTCCGACACCGCCACGTCCAATTAGTTTCAAGCCTTGACATGCGTCAATCATATCTTTACGCACAGTCGTTGCACTACGAACTAAAAGAACACCAATGTCTTGTTTGTTGATTTCGGTGATTAAATCTTCTTGATTTATTTTATCTGTTAAAACAGTGAATCCAGCATTTTCAAGAACTGTGATTCCAGCTTGAGAAATTCCGTCGTTTGCAAGTACTTTCATGTCTATCCTTTTGTTCGTGTAAATTCATTCATTACTTCAGTCAATACTTTTACGCTGCTTAGTTCAAGCGCATTGTACATTGAGGCTCTATAACCTCCTACTGATCTATGCCCTTTTAATCCGACAATCCCAGCATCATTCCACATGCGATCAAATTCGTCTTTACCAGACTCATCTCTCAATAAGAACGTAATATTCATTAGTGAACGATCTTCCTCAAGAACAGTCCCTTTGAATAATGGGTTCGTATCAATTTCAGTATAAAGTGCGCTCGATTTTGCAGCATTTCGCTGAGCAGCACCTTGAACACCTCCATTAGCCATCAAGTCGCGAAGATTTAGCATTGAAGCATATACTGAAAATACTGGTGGAGTATTCAACATAGAACCCTTGTCTACGTGATTCTTTAGATTCAAATATTTGGGCATAAACGGTGAAGTAGATTTCCCAAGGATATCATCTTTTACAATGTATAATGTAGCTCCTGCTGGCCCTAAGTTCTTTTGTGCGCCAGCATAAATGATATCGTGTTTTGCAACATCAATCTCTTGCGAAAAAATATCAGAGGACATATCGCAAATCAGTGGTAGAGAAGTCTCAGGTGTATGCTTAAATTCCGTTCCAAAAATAGTGTTGTTCGATGTGTAGTGAATGTAATCTACATCTGAAGGAACTGTATATCCTTTTGGAATGTAATTGAAGTTCTTGTCTTCGGAGGATGCAAATACGTTTACATCGATGCCAACTGCTTTGGCTTCACTAATAGCTCCTTTCGCCCAAGTACCTGTATTGATGTATCCAGCCTTCTTAGTGTCACGCATCATGTTCAATGCTGTGATTGTGAAGCCCAATGATGCTCCTCCTTGTAGAAAGAGAACAGAATAACCATCGGGAACGTTCAATGCTTGCTTAACAAGTGATTGAGCTTCTTCCATTACTTCAACGAAGCCAGGGCTTCTATGGGAAATTTCAAGAATTGAAAGTCCATTAAAATCTACGATTGCTTCTGCAGCTTGCTTAAATACAGTTTGTGGTAATATGCACGGTCCTGCTCCAAAGTTGTGTTTCATTTCAAAAGGATTTATGTATAAATAAAAAAGGCTGCCTAAATTGGCAGCCCGTATCTTAGTCCTCCTTGTCGGAGGCTTCTTTTTTCGTTGCTGCTTTTTTCGTTGTCGTTTTCTTAGCAGTGGTTGTTTTTTTCGCTGCTGGCTTTTTCGCTGCTGCTTTTGGAGTCGCTTCTTTTGGCTCTGTTTCCGCTTTAGCTGTTGCAGCTTTTTTCTTAGGAGCTGCTTTCTTTTTCTTAGGAGCTGCAGTTATGATAGGAGCAGAAGCTTTACGCTTTCTTGATACGCCAAATGATCCGCGTGCAATTTTTCCTTTTTTTGTTTTTCTATCTCCTTTACCCATAGTTTTACTTATTATTTTATTAGTGCCTGTTTCGGCTTACAAATATATTATTCTTTTTCTAAAATTCGTCTTCTAATCTCTTTCTCAACCTCCTCACCGTCACGAATTATTTTTGTGCTCCAGTCAATTTTCAGTTGAACTTGTTCTTCATGTGAGATTTTCCACTTCAAATCTGATTGTTCAAGTTTGTTACGTAGAATATTCAATGCAATCGCAGCAGAAACACTGATATTGAAGCTTTCGGTGAATCCATACATAGGAATAGAGACCAGTTCGTCTGCGAAAGACTCAACCTCAGGACTGATTCCATCACGTTCTGTACCGAAGACCAATGCAATTGGTTCGTCGATGGAAATATCATTGATGTTCAAATTAGCATGTGGCGAAGTTGCAACTATTTTGTATCCTTTCTTTTTTAATGAGGAGAGACATTCCATTGAAGGGTTGTCTCCTGACATATATGTATGCATGTCTACCCAGTTACCTGCGCCTCTGGCAATCTCACGTTGAATAGCGTAGGAAGTTCCTTTCTCAATGGCGTGTAAATCCTGAATTCCAAAACAGTCGCAGGTGCGCAAAACTGCAGAGGCATTGTGCTCCTTCATTACAGTTTCCAAAACAACAGTTATATAACGTGTTCGGTCTGATGCAATTTGATCGTACATTTCCTGCTTGCTTTCAGTAATCATATTATAGAAAGCAGCCAGTACCTTTTCATCAATGCTCATAGGCTAGAGATTGTAAACAAAAAAAGGGAACCTTTCGATTCCCTTTAATTTCTTTTTGGTCTGATTAGTTAACCTTTCCAGAAAGTTCAGAACCTGCTTTAAAACGTACAACGTTTTTAGCAGCAATTTTGATTTCTTTACCCGTTTGTGGGTTACGACCTGTTCTAGCTGCACGGTTAGATACAGAAAAAGATCCGAATCCTACTAGAGAAATTCTGTCTCCTTTCTTCAATGCTCCAGATGTTGCGTTAACAAATCCGTCCAATGCTCTCTTAGCATCTGCTTTTGATAAACCTGCGTCAGCTGCAATAGCGTCAATCAATTCTGCTTTGTTCATAGTTTTGGTTTTTATTAGTTTGTATAAATTGTCGTAGCAAATATATTGGAATATCCTTGCCACGCAAGCCTTTAAGCTAAAAAAGGCTGAATTTTGTGGATAAAACCCTGTTTTTGTTAATAAACACCCCTGAAAACGGCATATTTAAAGGTGTTTTCGACCAAATACCAAAAATCATCGTCCAATAATAGATTTTACTAAAACCCTTTAGTAGTAAGATTTTCGACAGGGTTTCCGGCTAGAAAATCCTTGAAGTTCATTTTTCGTTTTCCCTCAGGTTGAATTTCAAGTACTCTTAAATAGTAATCTGATGTCGGGAAAAGGATGCCTTCTTTATCACTCAATACCTGCTCTTGGCTTGTGACTTCAATTGTCGTTTTTTCGGTACTGAATACCTTATAACTTTTTTCTTCTTTTTTGTCCTTATTATATAAGGTACACCAAGCAGCTGGGTAAGGCGATAGTCCACGACAGAAATTATGCAGTGATTCTACTGAAGAGGTGAAGTCCATTTCACAGTCCTTCTTGAATATTTTAGGAGCGGGCAGAATGTTCTGTGAGATTAATGTTTCTTGATCCACAGCATCTATGCCTCCTTTGGCAATTTTTTGAACGGTGGAATGCATTACTTCAGCACCAAGACTCATTAGGCGACCGTATAACTCTCCAACTGTTTCATTTTCTCCGATAGAAACTTTAGCCTGCTCAATGATTTTGCCTGTATCGATTTCTTGTTCTATAAAGAATGTTGTGACTCCTGTTTCTTTTTCTCCATTAATGATTGCCCAATTTATAGGTGCTGCACCACGGTAATTTGGCAGTAGCGATGCATGAAGGTTTATGGTTCCTTTCTCAGGCATAGTCCAAACACTTTGTGGAAGCATGCGAAAAGCAACTACTACAAAAAGGTCGGCATTGAGTGCTTTTAAGTCAGCGAGAAAACCTTCATCTTTCAGGTTTGTAGGTTGTAGGATGTTTAGTTCCTTCTCTACAGCGTATTTCTTTACAGCACTTTCGTTTATTTTTTGACCTCTACCGGATGGTTTATCTGGAGCGGTAACCACACCTTTAACAGAAACACCTTCGGTATGTAACTTATCTAGAATTGCAACTGCAAATTCAGGAGTGCCCATGAAAACAATGCTAAAATCTTTCATATTGTCTAAATCTGTTTCTTTTGCCAATTAAAAAATTTAAGGTAAGCAATTGAGAATGCTCCCATGGATACAAAATAAACGTATTCTACTAACCAAACCCAGAAAATATCCACTTTATAGACCTTGATAAGAAGATAGGCTGTGACAAGATATAATACCACAGAAATGAGTTCTACAATAAATGTATAGCGCGTATTTCCACTTCCATTGATCGTTTGAAAATAGACACTGCCTAAACCATATATAATAATAGAACCTGTAACGAACCTTAATATTGAAGCACTTTCTTCTATGTATTCCACATTGGGGTTGATGAGTGCAATTAGCTTCTCTGGATATAGAATGGCTCCATGAAAGAATAGGATAAGGAAAGCCAGTGTGAGAAGTTGAACACGACGAATAATAATCTTGGTGCTCGCAAAATCACCTTTGCCGAGGTATTGACTAATGTATGTTTTCGTTGTTGCTCCCAAGCCCCAAATCGGAATAAAAGCAAGGAAATAGAGTGAACGAATGTTTTGAGATATTGTTAGTTCATGTTTTCCTGTTTGTTCAATCCATGCGAAGAAAATGGTCCAGGTGGATAAAGCAATAACTCCCTGAAGCATAATTGGGCTTCCGAGTTTGAAAAGCTCTTTCATTGAATTGAAATTAAAGCTCAACTGGGAAAGGAGTTTATGTCGCTTTTGTGATGAACTCATTGCAAGTGCAATGATAAGAAACAACATTCCAATGCCATCGGCAATTGTAGAAGCCCAAGCAGCTCCTTTAAGCCCCATGGTTGGGAAACCGTGATTACCAAAAATTAATAGGTAGTCCAAGCCAATGTTTGAAACGGCAATGATAATAGCACTCAGCAACACAACAAGTGTTCTTCCCATAGCCATGAAATAGGCGTTTATTGAAAGGGTGACGATTCCAAAAAACATAGCATAGCCTCGTATACTAATAAACTCAATTTGCCCCTGAGCGATATCGCTGTGTCGTGTGTAGCTCAATATTAAATCTGGAATCACCAATTGGATCATCGAAAAGAGAAAGAGTACGAGAATGAGATTGGTAAATAGCGTTGTACCAAAAATACGTGCCAGAAGATCTTCTTTTTGTTGCCCAATTCTACGCGCCATTAAGATTTGTGTGCCATCACTCATTCCGACAAGTGCTATGAACAGCGTAATATATATCAAACTACCATTTCCAGCTGCGTCAAAGGCCACGGTGCTATACCGACTCAAAAAGGCAGAGTCAGTTATCATCACAATGGATTGGACGAAGGTTGATCCCATTAATGGAATGGCCATCGCTAGAATCGTTCTGTAGCGTAAGTCTAACATCAGTCTACTTGAATCACAAGCCCTTTTAAGTATTCTCCTTCGGGGTGGAAGGCATTGATTGGATGATCTGCTGGTTGGTGAAGTTGCTCGAGAATTCGCACGTTTCTTTTTGATTCAATTGCCGCAGCGATAATTGTATTTGTAAACAAGGCTTTATCTATCACCTGTGAACAAGAGAATGTAAATATGATACCGCCTGGTTTTATTTGACGAATGGTGTGGGCATTTAAACGCTTATAGCCTTGTATAGCTTTATGTCGTTTGTTTCTGTGCTTTGCAAACGCAGGAGGATCGAGAATGATAATGTCGTAATCTTCCTTAAGATCTTTCATGTACTCCATTGCATCGGCAACAATTGATTGATGTCTATCCTCAAAACCATTGAGTGCGATGTTTTCATCTGTTAAGGCAATGGCTTTTTTCGAACTGTCCAATGAATGAACAAGTGCGGCATCATTTTGCAAAGCGAGCAGGCTAAAACCTCCAGAATAACAGAACGTGTTTAGTATTTTTTTTCCTTTAGAATATTTCCCCAATAGAAAGCGGTTTTCACGTTGATCAATGAAAAAACCTGTCTTTTGCCCTGTATTCCAATCAATATTTAGTTGAACTTCATTCTCAATAGCTCGATGAGGTGTTGCGCAATCGCCAAATAAATAACCGTCCTCCAATTCATCATTGCGTAATGTGTCTGATGATTTGGAATATATAGCTATTAATTCTTCGCCAAGAACTGCTCTCAAGGCTTCTGAAATTAGATTGACTTCTTGGTACATCCCAATACTGTGGCATTGTACAACGGCAACTCCATTGTAAAAGTCGACAATCAGCCCAGGTAGTCCATCTCCCTCACCATGAATAAGCCGACAAATGTTATTGTCTTCACGAAACAGGTTTTGTTTCTGTCTGACTTCTACGGCGTTTGAAATTTTTGCAGTAAAAAATGCTGCATCAATGTTTACGTCTTCAAATGTAAGTATCCGAACAGAGATTGTCGCATGCTGAAAATGTCCACGTGCGATGAAATTGTTCTTATGATCATAGACAGAAACGACCTCGCCATTTTCTAGTGAGGAAACGTCTGTGGCAATTGCTCCTGAAAAAATCCAAGGGTGTTTGCGTTGAACAGAGTGTAATTTGTTTTTCTGAATTTGAATGCTTGCTGCCACGACTATTGTTGATTAAGTGAGCAAAAGTAATAAAAGGTGGATGCCTGCCTTTGAATTCATCAATTTTTGTGAAGAAAGTTGATACTTTTGTCTTTAAACCTTGAGACATATGAATTGCCGAATACATTTTTTCTTGTTGAACGAAGACTTTTCCATCGAGCACGCAGAAGCACATCATGGAGGAGAAGAGTCAGAATCGAATATGAAGTATGAATGGGAGGATGAGTTAAAAATAACAACATCCATCGATGATATTGTCGAGCATGAAAAGACTGTATATCCTATTCAGGGAACTATGCCAGAAGGTGAAGCATTTCATTTTGATATTGAGAATATGCGTCTTTTTGAGTTAAAATCGGATGAGAGCAACACGCTAGTGGGCTGTTCAGAGAGTATTCTGGATTCATTTGAAATTGAGGAAAAAGAAGACGAAACGGTAATTCGCATTTATTTGAAAGATTACGAACCAATGTCAAACCCAGTACCAGGTATTTATATTGCCTCACAGGAGTTTCCAAAAGAATTGGTGCGCTAATGTTGGAATTGAAGTCGCTCGGTTTAAAAAGAGATCGTTGGATCTTGAAGAATGTTGATTTAACATTCAATGAGGGACGAATATATGGCGTCATTGGTAAAAGCGGGGCAGGGAAGACCTCCTTGTTGAAACTTGCCGCTGGATTACTTGATGTTACTGATGGGACTGTTTACTTCATGCAGAAGCGATTGATTGGACCATCAGAAAAACTGATTCCGGGTTATGACGATATTCAATTGGTGAATCAGGATTTCGCCCTTGAACCATTTCATACGGTGGAGGAGAATGTGCGTGAAAAAATTCTGTCAAGACACAAAAAAGATCAGACTGTGTTGATTGATGAGTTCCTTGAGTTAGTAGAATTAAAACACCTCAGGAAACAAAAAGCAAAAAGTTTATCAGGAGGAGAGCAACAGAGATTG
Organism: uncultured Flavobacteriales bacterium; assembly: GCA_905478665.1. Classification (GTDB taxonomy): domain Bacteria; phylum Bacteroidota; class Bacteroidia; order Flavobacteriales_D; family Crocinitomicaceae; genus UBA4466. The sequence goes on along the minus strand of CAJQJL010000137.1, from coordinate 13,443 downwards.
GCTATCGCACGTGCATTGGCTTGTGAGCCAAAGATACTTCTGCTGGATGAGCCTTTTGTACATCTGGACCAACGCTTGCGATGGAAGGTTTTGAATTATTTGAGAACCCTTATTGAGGAGATGAGAACAACGGTAATCTTGGTGTCGCATGACGGCGCAGAGATGATGGGGTTTGCTGAAGAGATAATATTCTTGAATGAGGGGTGCGTGAAGCGCATTGGTACAGCGGCTGAGTTGTATTACGACCCAAAAAGCAAAGAAGAAGCTGAATTAATGGGGGAAGTGAATCAAATTGAAATTGATGGAGTTGAATGCCTTTTTCGGCCGAATGAATATCAAGTTGAGAGCAACAAAGGGATGCAAGTGAGGTTATTAAACTCAATTGATACTGGACTTGTGTACTTTAATTATTTTCAAACACAGAATGGTGAGAAAATACTGTTGTCAGGAGTAAAACCATTGAACGAAGTAACGCACATAAGTGTTAAGAAGCATATATGACTTGGACGGAACGAAAGGAATTAATTAAATCAACGTTTCTTGAATTTTTCAAGGAACGCTCACTCATGCATGGAGCGGCTTTGTCCTACTATTCAATGTTAGCACTTGTGCCAATGCTTTACTTAAGTATAACATATGTGGGGATGCTTGTAGGGAATGAAGTTATCATAGATATTATTGCAAGAATGCTTCAAGAGTGGGTCGGTGTGCAGGATGCAAGTGGGATTGTTGGCTTTCTAGATGAGGTTGATTTCCAGGGAGGCAGTACGTTTTTACAAGTGGCAGGAATCTTGGCCTTGCTGTTCTCGTGTTCTGCTATATTTAATTCTCTTCGCAGAAGCTTGAATTCCTTTTACGACATTGATGATTACAAACTTGGTAGAAAGAAAGCTATTTTACGGAACGTATTCGCTCGTTTGGTTTCTCTTGGCTTTGTCATTGGTGGGACCTTGTTGATTGTTGTTCTGTATTTCGCACAGTCCTTATTTCTCTCCTTCAGCATGGATCTTTTGAAGGATATGGAATTGCTGAGTTCTGCATTTGCTTCAGCAATCAATCATGGTTTGCCTATCCTAACAAATTTGATTGTGTTCTTCTTCATCTTTAAATACATGCACGATGGAAAGGTTGGATCACGAATAGCTCTTCGCGGCGCATTAGTGACAAGTGTCCTCCTTTATCTTGGGCAAGTGTTGATCAAATTCTACTTGACAAATTATTTCTTTGCTGCAAGTGGTGGAGTTGCTGGTTCTATGTTAATCATCTTGGTTTGGGTGTACTATTCGTCACAAATCATCTTTTTTGGAGCGAAATATATTGCTGTGTTATCAAGAATGAGAGGAACGCCAGTTGTTCATCGTGATTAAAAAATAAACATTGTTTGGCTATTTTCTAAGAAATGATTAATTTTCCGACAATCATTTGATGAATAATTAAACGTGATCTAGGATGGGAATAGGAACAAACCTGAAACTGTTGAGAAGTAGACGGAAAAAATCGCAAGAGGAAGTAGCGACAGAATTAAAGTTAACGCGCAGCTCATATTCTGGATATGAGAACAATGTAGCGCAACCGAATTTAGAAAGTCTCATTCTTTTCAGTGACTACTATAAAGTCTCCATCGATGATCTTGTGCGAACTGATTTTGCGAAATACAAAGAAAGTGATTGGGAAAAGATTGATAAAGGACTAAGTGCCGATTTAAAAGGACAGAAGTTGCGGGTGCTCACAGCCATGGTCGATGAAAACAACGAAGATTTAATTGAATTGGTGCCTATAAAGGCAAGTGCTGGGTATACAGCTGGCTACGCTGATCCTGATTACTTGAAGGTGTTGCCGACTTTTCATTTACCCTTTCTTTCGAAGGATAGAAAATATCGCTCGTTTCCTATCAAGGGAGATTCCATGCCACCAGTCGTAGAGGGGTCTTTTGTAGTTGGTGAATTCGTTCAGAACTGGATGTCAATTCGAAATGGGACGCCTTGCATTGTCGTTACAAAAGATGAAGGAATTGTGTTTAAGGTCGTGCATAATTTATTGGGTTCTGAACAATCATTTCAATTGTGTTCAACCAATCCATTTTACGAGCCCTACCTCGTTCATGCGAATGATATTCTGGAAGTTTGGAAATTTGTTAACTATATCTCCCCAGAATTGCCTGAAGTCAGATTAGATGATAACGACCTTTCAAAGTCGCTAAAGTCATTGCAAAAAGAGGTTCATGAGTTAAAAGCAATGGTCAAGAATTAGCACAAACGAAATTGTCCATTTTCAGACACAATTTTTTCTTCTAGAAGTAAACTGTGCAGGACACGCTGAGTTAGATCCCGATCAAGATTTAAATTATTAACGATAGCTTCAAAGTTCGCTGGAAGTAGAGTAGGTACAATTTCAAGCAGTTCTTTAAATGAATGATTGCTCGCTTTCTCAGCCATGCAGACATCACATTTTCCGCACTTGCTTCCCTCTGTGTCAAAGTAAACGCTAATCATTTCTTGACGACATTTTGATTCTGTGAGGTATCGAATCATTGCTTCGAGTTTGCCTTCCTCTATTTTTTTTCGATTAGTATATACCGAATTCGCAATGGTTAAATAGCCCTCAGGCATGCGCTCAGTCAATAAGGTAATCTTTGGCAGGTTTGACTGCAGGTTGATGTCTGCGACGCCATATTGTTCCAAAAAAGTTAGTTGTTCCCGAAGTTTTGTTCGATTAATCTTAAGTCGCTTCTCCAATTCGCTTTCGTCAATGCGCACAAACCGATCAAAAATACCTGGATAACTTCTAGAAAGCAAAGCGATAAGTTGAGCAACCCCATCTTGCGTTACCTGAAACTTATAGAGTGCTGAACTTCCTATCGCAAACTTTATACGGGTTGGATGAAAAGTATTCTCGGTGAAACTAAGGGTTTCGTTTAGTTGCAAAATCTTTATTGCATAGTAAGCTTCTGAAACAGAAACTGAATAGGCAGAATGAAACGCTTGAATGTCGAAGCTGTACGATTCCTGATTTCCAGATCCAATCGCGATTTTCAAAAAATTACAAACAGAATTGTAAATATGCTTGACTCGTTCTATTTCAGGGTAGCGAGCATTCAAGTATTTACGCATAAGGTCTACGTCCTTTTGTTCCCAAAACGCTATCGCTTGTGCTTCTTTTCCATCACGACCAGCTCTTCCTGCTTCCTGATAATAGGCTTCGAGGTTGTTCGGGATTTCAAAGTGAAGAACGTAGCGAACATCTGGCTTATCGATACCCATTCCAAAAGCATTGGTGGCAACCATAATTTTTATTCTTCCAGACATCCAGTTTTCCAACATGTACTTTCTGTCTTCAGGGCTTAATCCACCATGATAGAAGCCAGCAGAGTAGTTGAGTGCCCTAAGTTGTTTCACAACTTGCTTCACGCTTCGCCTTGTTTGGCAATAAATTATACCCGTGAACCCTTTGTTGTTTGAACAGAAATCTATAATTCGTTGAAGCTTATTTTGAGCGGGAATTACTTTGTAACGAATATTTGAACGCACCAAGCTTCCTGCAAAAATCTTTGGTGTTTTTAAGTTGAGTTGTTCAATGATGTCTTTCTGCACAACTTCAGTAGCAGAAGCTGTCAACGCAATTATCGGCGCATCTGGATGCATCGTTCTCAGTTCGGAAATTTCACGATAAGCAGGTCTGAAGTCATGTCCCCATTCAGAGATGCAATGTGCTTCATCAACAGTGATCAAACTTACCTTCATCGATTTGCAACGTTCTTGGAAGAGTTCTGTTTTTAGACGTTCAGGAGAGGTGTAGAGAAAGGAAACATTGCCAAATCGGGCATTGTCCAACGCGATATCAATCTCTCGATAGCTCATTCCGCTTGTAATTAGTTCAACTTTAATTCCCTTTTTACGCAAATTCTGAACCTGATCTTCCATTAATGCGATGAGCGGTGAAATAACAATTGTTAGCCCTTCCAAAGCCATACCTGGAACCTGAAAGCAGATTGATTTGCCTCCACCAGTAGGAAGTATAGCAAGGGTGTCGTGTCCATAGATGACACTATCTACAATTTCCTCTTGCAGAGGGCGGAAGTTATCGAACCCCCAATATTTGTATAGTATTTCTGTACTTTTCGTCAAATGATTATGGAAAATTCAAAATTACTCAAATAATTAATTGGGTGAGAATAGAATTCCTATTTGAAAATCGGTACATTCTACGTACCTTTGCAGCACAGAAAAAGACGTATGTTAGACGATACAATTTCGATAAAAATAGAGAAGACCACTAATTCCAAGATAAAAGATGTGGATTGGGAGAACTTGCCGTTTGGTAAAGTTTTTTCGGATCACATTCTTGAAATGGATTATAGTGATGGTCGATGGCACGAGCCAGTGATCAAGCCTTTTCAAGCGCTTTCTCTTCATCCAGCGACTTCAGCCATACATTATGGTCAGTCAATATTTGAAGGAATGAAGGCCAACAGAGCAGAGAATGGAGATATCCTTCTTTTCAGACCAGATATGAATGCAAAGCGATTTGCAGAATCAAGTGAGAGACTTTGTATGCCAACAATTCCAGAGTCAGTTTTCACGGAGTTGGTAAGAAAAATCGTGGAAGTTGATAAAGATTGGATTCCAAACAAGGAAGGCTACTCTTTGTACATTCGACCATTCATGTTCGCTACAGATGATTTCATTGGCATTAAGCCTTCGGATACCTATAAATTCATGATTTTCACTTGTCCAGTGGGTGTATATTACTCGAATCCAGTTAATGTAAAGATCGAAGAGTTTTATACACGTGCGGCACGAGGTGGGGTAGGAAGAGCGAAGACAGCCGGGAATTACGCGGCATCCTTGTATCCTGCGAAGAAAGGTCAAGAAGAAGGATTTCATCAATTAGTTTGGACGGATGGAATTGAGCATAAGTACATTGAGGAATCTGGAACAATGAATATTGTTTTTGTAATTGATGGCAAGTTGATTACACCATCAGAAGATTCTGATACTATCTTACGAGGTGTGACTAAGCGATCAGTGGTTGAAATTGCTCAGCACTGGGGGGTAGAAGTCGAGGAACGAAAGGTGACAGTTGCAGAAATTATCGAAGCTGCCAAAGATGGAAGCCTTGAAGATGCATTTGGTGCTGGAACCGCAGCGACAATCGCTCCAATTGCAAAAATTGGTTACCGTGGAGAGGTGTATGATCTTCCGCCAGTAGAAAGCAGAACAATTTCCAATAAAATAAAGAATTACTTATCCGACGTTAAAACTGGAAAAGTGGAAGACACTATGAATTGGTGTTTAAAAGTTTAATCAACGATTAAATGTTGATAGAAAGCTCTCCAATGGAGGGCTTTTTTTTATGCCATATCAATTGAAAATGTATCTTTGTTATCTATAATTGTTCTAAATAATGCGCGTAATAATTGCAGACAGTAATGACTTAGTTCGTATCGGAATTCGTTCGATTCTTGATGCTAATCTTGATGTCGAGATTGTTGGTGAAGCTAGATCTGGTGACGAATTGTTAGAAATGCTGAAAACATTTGGTGCAGATGTCGTTGTTGTTGATTTTACAGCAGAAGGGTTCGATATTGACATGCTAGCTAAAATGAAAATGAAGTTTCCAGAGACCAATAGTGTCGCAATTACACCTGAGCAATCGGCGCAAATACTTGTGGATGCGCTTCGTTCTGGAATTACGAGTTATGTAAAGAAAGACTGCTCAATCCCAGAGATAATTGATGCTGTGAAAGAGACTGGTAAGGGAAATAAATTTTTCTGTGGTCAGATATTGGAGACAATTCGTGAGGCAAATTTGGATGTTGATGACTTGGATGATGTATTTACATGCGAGGCTGTCTTGATTTCAAAAAGAGAATGTGAAATCATTATTTTGATTGCTGAAGGAAATACAAATGCGGAGATTGCAGAAAAACTATTCTTGAGCAGCCATACAATCAATACACACCGTAAAAATATAATGGCGAAGTTGGGCGCAAAGAATACCGCTGGCATTGTCATGTACGCGGTGAAAACGAATTTGATATCACCAAACAAGTTCTTATTTACTGCGGATCGAGCTTTGTAAATAAAGGCTAATTTTTTTCGTCTATTTTTTGAACGTATCTTTGATTTAGATGTACACGACGTAAATTGATGTATTATGCGTAGTTTATTACTCATATTTTTTCTGCTAAGTTGGAGCCTCGGATTTTCTCAAGCTCAAACATCGGGGGCCAGTTCGGATAAAGATAAATCTGAAGAGAAAGAAGCCGCGGTGGATACATTTTCGAATGACAGTATAGTTATTCAAGAGCAAACTGTTCGCAGTAAAAAATCACTAAAAAAAACAGAGCTGAAGTTGCAGAACGCACCCGCTCGAAGTGTTGATGAATACGAAATGGAGGCTGCAGATTTAGAGGAAGAGTCTCAGGTTCAGAGCGCAGCTTATAGAGATGCAACTGTAAATTTCGAATATTCGAAAAAACGATCTTCGGTTCAACGAACACAACGATCTCCATCGGTTAGTCAGCAAGCTGAAATGAACAAGGCGGTTGGTTATTTTGAAGAAAATTCGCCCAATTCATTTGAATATCATTATTTCAAATATTCCGCTGGAAACTACGATGTGAATCTTTATTCACACTTAATTGAGGCTGAGAAGTTACGACCAAACAATTCTGATGTGCACATTCAATCTGCTGCATACCATATTATTAAAGGCAACAAAAAAACAGCCATAGCGTATTTGGATAAATTGATTGCAACCAAACGGTTGAATAAGAATGTATTAAAGTATGCGGATGATCTGCTGAATTCAGTTCCTAAGAATGGTACGTTAATCACACATGGTTTTGATGATTCGTACGGTGTCTGGTATGTTCAGGCAGCAAAGGGGGTTAGATCCGATGTTCAGTTAATATCATTGGACTTCTTGCAAAGTGAAGCTTACAGAAGTGAGTTGAAGAAGGATGGCTATAAGTTGCCAAGTCAAAATAAGATTGATGTTAACTTCCTTGGCCAATTTTGCAAATTAAACGCAACGAGAAAGTTGACTGTCTCAATGACAACTCCAAAAGAGTATTTGAAGCCCGTTCTTTCCAATGTATACGTAACAGGCTTGGTTTTTGCTTACCATTCATCGTCTTATGACAATTTTCAGCGAAATGTTGATCTCTGGGAAGGCGCTTTGAAAAAGGAGTTAGTGAAGAACGCGAACGATGAGAAGTCAAAGCAATTATCAGCAAACTACTTACCTATGCTGCTTCAAATGAGAAAAGTGTATAAACAACAAGGGAATAGCAATAAAGTGAAGGAGTTAGATGCTTCAATCGACAAGATTGGGGTTCAATGTAAAAAATATAATCAGGTGCAAACTCTGAAGGGAGCTTATTAATGCGATTGGTAAAACCAGCATATAAAACAATGACTGACGAGTCATTAATGGTGTCCGTCTCTAAAGGAGATAAAAGGGCTTTTGACGAGTTGTACCATAGATATTCTGGTCCTTTATTAGGTTTTTTCATGCGGCTGTTGTGGAGGGATAGAGAAAAAGCTGAGGATTTTGTGCATGATATTTTTGCGAAGATTGTCCGTAAACCAGAATTGTTTGATCCGACGCGAAAATTTAAAACGTGGTTGTATTCCGTTGCCAATAATATGTGCAAGAATGAATACAAACGGCAGGAAGTTAGAAAGAATACCTCCAATGGTTTAGATAGCAGTTATGCGGTGAGCGATTCGAATGCAAATGTCTTACACGAAGTACAGGACATGCAGTTTAGAGATGCGTTTGAGGAGAGTATGGAAGCGTTGGATCATAAACATAGTGAAGTATTTAAATTGAGACACATTGATTGTCTCTCAATAAAGGAAATAGCTGAAGTATTGGAAATCAGCGATGGAACGGTAAAGTCCCGCTTATTTTACGCTTCCAAATATTTAGCGAAGAGTTTAAAAGATTTTAATCCAGTAATGAATCGATAGTGATGAATAAAGATATCGTCGACATAGTAATGGAAAAGGAGTTTGTTGAATTGACTGAACAAGAACGTTCGGAACTCCAAGAATTTTGTTCCACACAGGAGGAATATGATCAATTGAAAGATGTTTTTACAAATGTCGAAAACATGACATTTGAAACTGTTGTGCCTAGGCAAGAGACAAAAGATCGTCTTGATGAACTGTTTGATCAGACCTACCCGAAGGCAGCACCAATGTGGTATAGTTCCATATTAACGGTGTTAGTGCCAAGAGAAAAACCAATTCATAGACAGCCTTTAATGCAAATTGCCGCTGTAGCACTGTTGTTTATTATGGTGGTTCCGTTGTTCCGTTCAGATATGACTGCAGATGCAACAATGCTTGCTGATAATACTAATCCTACAATTGAAAATAATAGTCTTGATGAAGAGTTGGGTACCGAACAAGATGAAGCCCAAGAACAGGTTGCTGAATCCGATGCTGAAACGCGTAGCATGGAAGACTCAAACAGAGGTACGGTTGCGGAAACACTAACGGCAGAAGCTGATGATGAAATAAACGGATTTGGAGCTGGTTTGGCACTAGCGAGTTCTCCTGCGCCAGTTTCTACACATCCAGATGGAATTTTTATTGGCACGCTTGATACGGAGGTTGCTTATTCGCAACCAGCAAGTGAATCGGCTGACTTGTTAGATCTGTTAACAGTTACTTTTTAGAGTTTCAAGGTAAAGTGCTCCTTTTCTTGTTGTGATCTAGGTGTAACGATTCCAAATCGGAAGAAATCAAGTGTTACATGATACTGTGGATCTGCGACTAGTGTACACCATGCATTAAACATCGATTCGCTCCATCGGATGTCATCTAAAACAAAGATAGTATCGTTGTGTGTAATTGCTTTTAGCCGATTCATATATTCCATTAGCGCTATGCCATCGTGGTGGCCGTCAACGAATACGAGATCGAATTTCTCTGTTCCAGCGGTATCCAAATAATTGGAAAAGCTAGAAAGTATGCTCTCAATATCAGAGAAGTTTTGTCGTTCAAAATTTTGCAGTGCAATTTTTCGCGTTTCTGGACAGGCTTCTAATGTGGTGATTTTTGCGTCGGGATATCCGTATTTTAGATAGCTCGTTCCAACTCCTAAAGAAGTCCCGAACTCTAGAATACGTTTCGGCGAATAATGTTTAGCCAATTGGTAGAGCAATTTTCCATATTTCCCTTTTGAAGAACTAGTTTTGAAAATGGATGAGACTTTCCGTTTGTTAGACAATCGTTTTGATCCAGCGCCAAAGTCCTGAATCTCAATTTCAGTTTGATCCTTGCCGAGTGTTTTAAAAAGCGAATTGAGTTTTGTTTTTGATTCGCTATCAATCAACGCTTTCAAGCATTTGTCCGTTATATCGTAAACAAAGGGTGAATGAATACCATGTCGTCTCTTCGCCTTCCATTGATATTTTATATATTCGAGCCCGATTTTCATTTGTGCAAATTAAACAATCTTCAGCGAAGAAATGAGTAAAGACATCGACATTCAAAGGAAACAAGTTTTCGAAGAGGATTTTAAGGTTACACTCAAAGCTGCATGTACGGTTGGTGACGGTGTGTTGCGTCTTAGTGCTGAGGATGAACAATCTGCTATAACATCATTTGACACGATTACTACGGTTCCAACGTTTTTTATTCCGGCTTCAGGATCAGGGTCTAGAATGTTTCAGTTTTTATTTGAATGGGCTGATCGCAATAAAGGACAAGAGAAGGATGATTTGAATTCTGTAGTTGAAACTTTGTCAAAATTGGCCGTTGCTCAGGATTTTTTGGACAATATGAATAGTGCTGAAGATTTCACTTCAAAAATGTTGGAAAACATAGCATGCAAACCGAAAGGCTTAATTCCATTTCATAAATCTGAAAATGCTGTTTATACAGCATTTCAAGAGCACGTGCGTCAAGTTAAAGAACTCTTTCCAAACGGTGTTAATCTTCATTTTACTGTGCAAGAAGATTTTGAAGAAGAGATTAAAAGCAATATTGAGGAATTGCAAGAAGCTAAAAATGGCGTAGAGATTTCGTTCTCTCATCAGAATTCATCCTCGGATGCATTTTGTTTCCATTCCAACAGGGAATTGTTTGAGGATAATGGAGTGTTGTTACGCAGACCATCGGGGCATGGAGCTCTTTTAGAGAATTTAAATGCGCTTTCTGGCGAACTGGTATTCATCAAGAATATTGATAATATTCAGCATGAAACTAAAGCAGGCGAGTCCATGCGAGTTTGGAAGACTGCTGCGGGATTACTAAAGAATTTTGAGCAAGAATTACGTGAGCTCGCTGATGAGTTTTCCCAAGAAGGATTAAGCACTTTGAATAGGAAATATGAATTTTTGTCGAAGTCAGAAGAAGAGCAGTTTAATGAAGAGACTTTGCATCAAATAGTTTCAAGACCAACACGTGTATGTGGCATGGTTAAGAATGAAGGTGAGCCTGGAGGTGGTCCTTTTTGGATCAAGGATGGAGAGATTGTCACCAAGCAAATTGTTGAAAAAGTTCAGATCTCAGAAGATAAAGATCAGCAAAAAATAGTGGAGGCTAGCAGCCATTTCAACCCTGTTTTTATGGTTGTGTCGAAAGTTGATATTTACGGTAATCCATTGAATTTGCTTGAGTTTAGAGATGATTCGAAATTTTTCGTTGTCAAGAAAACACATAAAGGGGAGGAGGTCATTTATCGAGAACTTCCAGGTTTGTGGAATGGAAGTATGAGTAATTGGAATACCCTGTTTTTGGAGATTCCTTCTGAAGTATTTAGTCCAGTAAAGACAATTTTGGATTTAGCCAAGCCAGCGCATATTGCTTAATGCAATTTTTGCCTTTTCAACATGTATTTAAGTAAAACATCGTTGTAGCCCGCATTGATGTCGGCTGGCATGAAGTCCATTTGGTAATCCGCACAGCGCAGACTAATTTGTTTGAAATAGGCTTCTATGGACTTCTTATATTCTTCTCTGAATTGAGTTGGTTGAAGCTTTATTTTTTCGCCCGTTTCCATATCGACCAAGTTGTATGGACGATTCTCTAATTCAAAATCAATCTCTTGTTTCTTGTCAATTGTATGAAAGACAATAACCTCATGTTTATTATGCTTCAGGTGTTGTAGTGCCTGAAAAAATTCATCCTGACGTTCTGGGTCATCTAATAAATCTGAAAAGATAACGATGAGACTCCTTTTGTGACTGAGTTCAGCGATGTCATGAAGCGTTTCAATCGTAGAGGTTTTTTTAGCCGAAGACTCTGTGTACTGCTTCAAATGCTTTTCAAGTTCACTGTACAAATAGCGATGGTGGCGAATAGATGATTTCGCGGCGGTATGAACATCCAACTTGTCTGTGAAAAGGGAGATTCCAACTGCATCTCTTTGTTTTTTTAGCAATTCAATGAGCGAGGCAGCTGCGTAAACGGAAAAGCTCAATTTGGTGTGTTCCGCATTCATTGGGAACAACATGGAACTTGAGCAGTCAATAACAATCTGGCAACGAAGATTGGTTTCTTCCTCGTATTTTTTTGTAAAGAGTTTCTCTGTTCTGGCGTAAAGTTTCCAGTCAATGTGGCGGGTTGATTCGCCTTTGTTGTACAGGCGGTGCTCGGCAAATTCAACAGAAAACCCATGAAATGGACTCTTATGGAGTCCAGTAATAAAACCCTCTACGACCTGCTTAGCCAATAGTTCAATGTTTCCAAAGAAGGCCAGTTTTTCACGTTGGATTTTTTCGCTCATAGATTAAAATTAAGAAAATCCCAGCATTATCGCTTGCGAAGTAGTGCATTTACAAGGACTCCGATAATAATTAACAAAATACCGATGTTGACTATCATGCTCAACTTCTCGTCGAAAACAAAGAATCCGATAAGGAAGGCGTAAATCGCTCCGAGATATTGGAATGGAGTTAGAACAGAAGCAGTTTCTAGGTGCAAAGCTTTGGTGAGCATGATTTGGGCGATTTGCGTAAAGATTCCGATCAAGAGTAAAAACAACCATTCGATTCCATTTGGGAAAGTGAAATCAAACAAACACATGAAGGTCATTATCGGAATAGCGATCATCGGAAAATACAAGACAATGGAAATCGGAGCATCGGTATCACGCAGTTTCATGATGGACACATAAGCGACTCCAGAGAATACGGCTGCAAGAATTCCTAATCCTAGCCATAGAAAGGATAGTTCATCTCCATTTGATGATTTGCTCATTGATTGATCCAGAGCAATCAGAATCACTCCTATAAACGAGAGCCCGATAAAGAACCATTGCAAATGTTTTACCTTTTCTTTGAGGAGGATCATGGCAAATATCACTGTGAAGATTGGAGCCAAGTATTGAATGGTAGATGCTACAGCTAATGGCAGGTAGTGTATCGTGTAAAAGAATATTGTCAACGCAATTGTGCCAGCAAGTCCACGAATAATAAGCCACTTTTTATTGTTCCCAAAAACAGGGAGTTTTCGCTGTTTGACAATGAAAAGACTGATAGAAAAAGAAACAACAGACCGGGCTAGAACCAATTCATGAGCAGGATAGTGCTGTAATCCTTCAATGAAATTTTGACTACTGCTGCCACCGAGTAATTTCACGAAGAAGTTGACAACCATGAAGCTTAGGCCGGATAATATGATATACAAGATTCCTTTGTTCATGTCGCAAAAGTAATCATGTTCTAAAAAGCAATGTCAAGAATCAAATTTAATTGGTAGATTAGCGTTAATCAATTGATTTGAGAACTCTTCTAGTCATATTAATTAGTCTATTTTTTGCTGGATTTACATCAGCTCAAAAAATAGAACCTAAGTTCACTTTTAACGTAGAGCTAGGGCTTCCTGCTTCCATTGCTAACAAACCTTTTGACGATATAATGCAAGGACTTGTGTGTACGTCGATCTACGGTCAATATAGCTTCCCTTTTCACTTGCACTTGGGTGTTGGGGTACGTTATTCATTATTGACGATTAACGAGTTTTCTGTGCCGTCACCAGTTCGTGGACAAATGCATTCAGGAGCTACATTCTTAAAGATTGGCTGGGATAAGTTCCACAATGATCGTTTTGCGACAGATATTGGAGTGAAGGTTGGATATGCGCAGACTTATTTTAACACGGATCTTAATAAGGCTTTGGGGGTAAACCCGAGACAATTCAATGCGGTACTAATTGAACCGACGCTTGGGTTAATTTTATCGGCAGATGAAAAAAATTCATACAGATGGAGCATTGGATATTGTATCAATGGCTTTGGTTTTCAGCCCAATACTATCGGTCTTTCTTCTGATGAAGGCTATGATGTTAGCGAGATATTGTGGGAGGCTTTGCTGACTCTTTTGCAGGTACTGTAGACATGGTAACACCAGATAGGATAACAGAGCCTCTTGGTGAAGCTGTAGGTTCTGGTGTGCAATGGGGTATGGATAAGACGGGTGCT
>CAJQJL010000136.1 GCA_905478665.1 uncultured Flavobacteriales bacterium | reverse complement strand
GTTGTTTTATTTTTTAGCAACATATGCTTTGGGTGTCATTGTTATTGTTCGTTTGTATCCAGCTGTTTTATACAGCGTGTTGGTATTTTTACTTCTCACGTATAGCTTTCTAACAAATGATCATCTTCCTCTTCCTAAGCTCTTTATTTTCGGTTTGTTTTTTGTTTTAGGAGGAAGTTCATTAACGGTATTGTACGCACGAACCAAATTAATGAATGCTATCGAGGATTATTCCGATTACCTCAAAAAGATAATGAATAATCCAGGCGCAGGATATGTATTAGTTGATGTGCAAAAGGAATTAGAAATTCTAGATTTCAACGGTGAAGCTTGTCGGGTTTTTAATATTAAAAAACCAACGAATGAAAATATTTATAATGTTTTAGTAAGACATTTTACAGAGGAAGATCTGGTCCAAATCCGAAAATTGGGAGCGGGAAAAAAATACAGAAAGGAGACACATTTTAATAAATACGGAATTAAGCATCACATTGAAATGCACGTCAATTTGATGTCGTTAAAAAACAACAACTATTATTTAGTTCGAATTCTTGATGTAACGGAAGAAATCCAGAAACACGAGGAACTCGAATTAAGTGAGAAAAAGTACAGAAACCTTTATTATCGTAATAAAGCAGGTGTATTTACCGTGGATAAAAACTCGGTGATAATTGATGGAAATGAGTCTTTTTTCGAAATGTTTGAGAATACTGTTCATCTAGGAGAGCGGCTTTTTACCATTAAAAACATAAAGGATTGGGAATTGATAATGGAATCCTTTGGCGAGAAGGAAAGTTCACAAAATTATCAGACGCAATTTATTCTGGAAAATGGAGCCGAAAAAACGTTTATTTTCAGCTGGTATTTAGATACGCGTTCTCATAATATTGAAGGATCGGTAATTGATTTAACGAGTATTCAAAAAACATCACAGGCACTCAAGCAGAGTGAAGAAAAATATAGATTGATTTTTGAAGAATCGAATGATGCTATTCTTCTTTTGGATGGTGATAAGATTATCGATGTTAATCGAAAAACAATTCAACTATTTGGTTTACCACAATCGGATATACTTAAGAAAACTTTATATGATTTAAGTGCCAATAAAAATAGTACAACTCAAACCGAATACGAATCAAATAAAGGGAGGTTATCGAATTCCAGAAGTGTAAAGTTTAATTGGTTGTTTACTGGTAATAATCGAATTATTGAGGCGGAGGTAGCATTGATTGAGATTATGTTTGGAAATCACTTGTTTTACCAATGTGTAATTCATGATAATACCGAGCAGAATAAGAGTTTGAGAGCAATTAAAAAGAATCAACGGAACCTTGAAAATATTCTCGAAAACACACCAGAAGGAATATTAATTGTCCGCGATAAGCAAGTTCTTTATACAAATCCTGAAATAGAGAATCTTATTGGAAGAGACTTTGATTTCAATAAACTGTTTATTGGATCAGATCAGAATAGATTTGATGCCGTTTATGGACAACATTTAGAAGGAAAAGGAATTCAAAATCTCCAATTGACACTTCGTAATTTACAAAGAGGGGAGCTTTTAATAGACGTTATTATTGTGTCAACCAACTATGAGGAAGAGGAAGCGTCACTAATTATTATGAAAGATGTTTCTGTTCAAAACACCTTAGCAAAAGAGAAGTTAAGAGCAGAGCTTGCAGAGGAATCGAATAAAAAACTCGCTACCGAAATAATGGAGCGGATAAAAACAGAAAAATTACTTCAAGATCAATTTTTGAGAACAAAAGCCATTTTGGATAGTTCGTCAAATACCTTCTTATTGACTCTAACATTAGACACAGAAATATCTTCTTACAACACCCATAGTGAGACTTATTTTTCTACAATATTCAAGAAGGATTTGGAGGTAGGGGTTCATTTTAATGAATATTTCAGAGATGTTATTTCGGATGTAAGGTTACGCCTTTTCAATATTCATTTTTCAGAAGTAATAAAGGGTAAATCAAAGCAATTTGAGGTGATGATGGAGTCTAAAGGTATGGAGTACTGGCTGGAGATCTTCATGAACCCTATTCTTGATGTTGAAGGTGCTGTTGCGGAAATTTCCTTAGTTGCTCACGATGTTAGTGAAAAGAAAAAGTCAAGTATTGAAATAGAAGAATCCCTGAAAGAAAAGGAAGTATTATTGAAAGAAATCCATCACAGGGTAAAGAACAATTTGCAAGTTATTTCGAGTATTTTGAACCTTCAAAGTTCTTTCGTTCAGGATGAAAATACACTGGGAATTTTACAGGAGAGTAGAAATAGAATTCGCTCGATGGCAATAATCCACGAGAACCTCTATCGCACAGAAGATTTTTCAAGTATCAATTTTTCTAACTATCTTGATAACTTAACTTCTAGTTTGGTTTCTTCTTATCGTATTGATGATGCGGTTGTATTAGATACTCAGCTGGAAGATGTCGATTTGATATTGGATCAGGCAATACCCTGTGGTTTATTGGTAAATGAACTTATTACTAATGCATTGAAATATGCATGGAAACCAGGGGAAGTAGGAACGATAAGAATTGTACTGGAGGAAAAAAACAATGTAGTTCACCTAGAAATATCTGATGATGGTGTTGGACTACCAATGGTTTTTGAAGAGATGAAGTCGGACACACTTGGTCTGCAGCTTGTTGTAACCCTTGTTGAGCAGCTTGATGGGGAGATAAGTGTTGACATTAAAAAAGGAACGAAATATTTAATTAAATTTGATAACATCAAACCATAAACCAAATGTCTAAAATAAATGTGCTTGTTGTTGAGGATGAGTCGATTGTATCGAAGGACATTCAGCACAGTCTAAAAAAACTGGGGTACAATGTGGTTGGAGCTTCTGCTACTGGTGAATTAGCGATTGAGCTGGCTGGGAAAGAAAATCCAGATATTGTACTAATGGACATTATGTTGAAAGGTGAAATGAATGGTATTCAGGCAGCTGAAAAGATAAAAGAGAAGCATGCTATTCCTATTATCTTTCTAACAGCCTATGCCGATGAATCAACGCTTTCGAAAGCAAAAATTACTGAACCTTACGGTTATATTCTTAAACCATTCAAGGAAATAGATCTGCACACGACAATAGAAATGGCAATCTATAAGCACAGTAAAGAGCAGGAAATAGTTAAAGAACGAGATTTACTCTATTCAATAATTGAAAGTAAAGAGGGGAGTAAGGATTTCATTTTTGTTAAGTCAAACAGTAAGCTTGTTAAGCTGAAAAATGATGATATCTACTACATAGAGGCATTGAAAGACTACGTAGTAATTCACACCTTGGAAACGCGCTATACAATTCATTCAACGATGAAAGATATTGAGGCGAAAATGGGAAGTGAACAATTTTTACGGATTCATCGATCATACATCGTACGATTAGATAAAATTGCAACAATAGAGTATCCTAATTTAACATTGGAGAAAATAGACAAGACTGTTCCAATTGGTGGTTCTTACCGCGATGAGTTAAATAAGCGAATCAAACAGGTGTAATTACATTACAACACCATTTCTAAATCAATCTGTCTCTTTCGTGGAGAAACTTCATAAATACGGACCTTCACAGGATCTCCGAAGTTGTATTCCTTTTTCGTTCTCGCACCAACAACAGCAAATTTTTCAGCATCGAAATAAAAACGATCTCCAGGAATTTCAGCCATAGGAACCATTCCTTCGCATTTGTTTTCGTTCATTTTTACGAAAATCCCAAATTCGGCTACACCAGAAATAGTACCTTCAAACTCTTGTCCTATTTTGTCAACGACAAATAGTGTTTGGAAGAATTTCGTACTTTCTCTTTCTGCCTCTATTGCTTTTCGCTCCATGCGAGATATGCGTTTACAGATATCATCTAGCTCACTGCCATACCTGTGTTTCTGCGATGTTAATTCTTCCTGCAGAACACGGTGTACAACTAAATCAGCGTACCGTCGAATAGGGGAAGTAAAATGTGTATAATGCTCAAAAGCTAAACCGTAATGACCAATATTCTTTGTTTCATAAGTGGCCTTAGCCATTGACCGAATAGCCATGGTCTGAATGAGCGAAAACTCATTTTTGTAGCGAATATCACCTAAAAGGCTGTTTATATTTTTAGAAATGTTGTTTGGATGCTGAACGTCAATCTCGTAGCCAAACTTCTGAATAAATAAATTGAAAAGCGCAATTTTCTCAGGGTTTGGTTTGTCATGACAACGATAAACAAAAGGTGTTTTCGCTTCCTTTTTATCTGGTTGCGCTATGAATGTTGCAACCCTTCGATTTGCTAACAACATAAACTCTTCAATGAGCTTATGTGCATCTTTTGATGTTTTAATAATTATTTCTGAAGGGTTCCCATCCTCATCTAAACGGAAGCGTATTTCTTCAGACTCAATGTTCATAGCACCGTTTTTTAGGCGTTTTTTTCGCAAAATTTTAGCGACTTTATCTAAAATGTGGATTTCAGCACTATAATCACCGTCTTTTCCTTCAATGATTTCTTGTGCTTGTTCATAGCTAAATCGATGGTTTGAATGAATCACGGTTTTTCCAAACCACTCCTTGTAAATTTTTCCAGTTTCGTCCATTTCAAACACAGCTGAAAAACTAAACTTATCTTCATGTGGACGTAAAGAACAGACTAAATTAGAGAGTTGTTCAGGCAACATTGGAATAACCCGATCAACTAAATAAACAGAATTAGATCGTTTATATGCTTCAGCATCCATAGCAGTGCCAGGGCGAACATAATGACTTACATCAGCAATGTGTATTCCTACCTCTATATTACCATTTTCAAGACGCTGAAAAGAAAGTGCATCGTCAAAATCTTTTGCATCGTCAGGATCAATGGTAAAAGTTGTTATCGACCTAAAATCTCTTCTTCTGGCAACTTCTTTCTTGTCGAGTTCCAGTGTTACAGTTTCTGCTTCAGAAAGCACGTCATTTGGAAAGGTATAATTAAGGCCTTGGTTCACAAGAATACTGATCATTTCAGTGTCATTGCCCCCGGTACTTCCTAAAACTTCTATTACTTCTCCAAAAGGATTATCCTTACTTTTCGGCCAAACGGTAATTTTTGCAAGCGCCTTTTCTCCGTGTTTAGCTCCTTTGAGTTTTTCTTTAGGAATAAACAGATCAGCACCTACTCGACTATTATCGGGCACAAGGAAAGCAAAATTTTCGTGCATGTTGATTGTTCCAACAAACTGCGTCCGCTCACGTTCCACAACATCTAAAATAACTCCTTCAGTTTTTGATTTTCCGCGTTTTATTATTTGAACTTTTACCCGATCTCCACTCAATGAATGATTCAGGTTTTGTGGAGCAATAAAAACATCACGCGATTCTGAATCATCGAGAACAACATATCCAGCACCACGCATTGTTATTTCCAGCGTTCCCTCATAGTAACTTTCTGATTGACTCAATTGATAGACTCCGTGACCTTGTTTTTTTAGATACCCAGACTCAAGTAAATCCTCTAGAACGTTATACACCAGCTTACGCAAAGCCGATTCTCTAATATCAATGAGTGCGCAGACTTGTTTGTGATTTAATGTAGATTCTGGGTTTTCGCTAAAGACCTTTCGAACGATGTGAACCAAGCTCTTCTTAAGCTTGCTCTTAGGCGTTTTTCGTTTTGACATATACGCGAAGTTACGCTTATATTTAGAATAAAAATTAAAGATATGCTCTGAGAATGATAACTTTGTACAAAATACATGACATGAATAAAAGAGTTGAAAAAGCGTTAAATGATCAGATTGAAAAGGAAGCTTCGTCTTCGCAATTTTATTTAGCAATGGCTTCATGGGCAGAGACAAAAGGTCTGAACGGAACAGCTAAGTTTATGTATTTACACACAGATGAAGAGCGTTTTCACATGTTGAAATTGATCAAGTTTGTGAACGAAAGAGGAGGAACGGCAATTGTACCAGGTTTAGAACAACCACCGACGGAATTTAAAAACCTAGAAAATGTTTTTCAATTGTTATTGGAGCACGAATTAGCGGTTACAGAAAGTATTAATAGTATTGTCGATGTATGCCTTCAAGAAAAGGATTATACAACACATAACTTTATCCAATGGTATGTTTCTGAGCAACTTGAAGAAGAGGCATTAGCACGAACAATTCTTGACAAAGTTCGGATGATTGATAGTGATAAAGCAGGGCTTTATATGTTGGATAGAGACCTTGAAAATTCAACGATTCAAGCAACCATTGCATCGACTTCAGGTCCAGGAGTATAAATCAAAGCTCTTTTTTTGGTATTTTCATAGTTAATTGTTCGATTGAATGATAAAACTGATTGCGTATACCTTCTTTTTTTTCCTTGTTCTTAGTGTTCGGGCTCAGACGGAGTTTAGGTTTAAAAACCTTACAATAAATGATGGTCTGTCGCAAAGTTCAGTTACAGCCATTGTTCAAGATGAACTCAATGCATTGTGGGTTGGAACTCAAGATGGACTCAACCGTTATGACGGGCGAACATTCGAAATTTTTACGTCAGACAAAACGCAGGGATTAGAAAGTGAATACATCACATGTGCGTTAAAAGACAAGCACGGAAACCTCTGGTTTGGTACCAGTAATGGCTTAACTCTTTATGATTTAGGAACAGAAAAATTCCAAACATTTAAACCGAAAAAGGGAAGCTCCCTCTATATCTTAGACATTGTTGAAGATAATTCAGGAAACCTCTGGTTGGCTAGCGCGGAAACAGGTGTCTACAGGTTTTCCGTTTCAGAGAAGAAGTTCAAGAGCTTTTCACATCTTATAAAATCACAAAAAACAAAACGACTTGAGGTGTTTGGTGACAACCAGCTCGCAGTATCTACTGAAGGCGGCGAGTTGGTGGTGTGCAACACTTCGAAAATGAACGCATATAGTATAAGTTTTACGGAAAGATATGGGTCAGAAATAACAATAAATAACATCATTAAGAACGACGACGAAAATGTTATTGTTGGAACCAACAGAGGGGCGTATACGCTCAATATTTCCACAAAAAAGGTGGCTCCTGTATTTGAGTTGTTGAACAAAACAGCGGGTTTACAAAGCATTTCAGACGCTTATTATGAGCCAAACATTGGCTGGTTTGTTTGCACGAACAACAATGGTTTATTCTTACTTGATGAAGAGGGGAAGGTACACCATAGTGTTGAAGACATTTTTCAGAAAACAGCCCTACTTTTCAATGAGTTGAGTCTCGTTTATAAAGATGGATCAGGAACCTTTTGGATTGGATCAAAGAGAGGTCTTTCAAGTTTCAACCCGCTAAAAAAGGGGTTTTTAGGTGTTGGACCAAGTGGAAATTATGAACGAGGAATTCCAACCGCAAGTGTTTGGAGTTTTTCTGAGGATAAGGATGAAAAATACGTATACATCGGTACGGATAAAGGTATTTCGCGCTATGAAAAATCAACGGGAAAATTTAAACAATACCCAAGAGGTGACGAGTTAACAGCGTATGGAACAGGTGAAACCTCTGTGCTGGCAATTGAGGTTATTAGTACAAAGAAACTATTGGTTGGATGTGCAGATGGTCTTTTTGAGCTCATCATGGAGCCAGAAAACTATTCTTTTAACCGAATCAATATAGAGACTGAGAGTAAAGGAAGGCATGATCGCGTATACTCCATTGTGCACTGGAAAGACAATCTGTATTGGGCAGCAACAAAGGATGGGGCTTTGCTTTACGAAGAGAACAAAGGGGTTATTGAGGTATATGAACACGACTCAGAACTTTCAGAACAAACGATAGCGAAGGGTCTTTGTAGAAGAGTGTTCAAAGATCAAAACGATCGTGTTTGGTTTACGACAAGTACGGGAGGGTTAAATATTCTTTCGCAACAAGAAGGAAAGACGATTATACGGCCCTATGAGCACAACTATATAATTAAAGCGACCTCTACGGATTATATTACTTCTATACATCAGGAGAAAAGAGGGGAGTATTGGTTGGGAACCTCAGGGTCTGGTATGATGAAGTGGAATGAACGGACAAAAACGGTTGAGGTGTTCAATAAGGCTCAGGGCTTACCGAATGATGTTGTATATGGAATCGTTTCTGGAAAAGAAGGTTCATTGTGGTTGAGCACAAATAAAGGTCTATGTAATATCAATCCTAAAACGATGGTAGTTAAAAACTACACTGAAATAGATGGCTTGATGAGCAACGAGTTTAACCTTGGTGCTTTTATGCAATCAAAATCAGGTGTTCTTTACTTCGGAGGAATTTACGGGTATAATTTCTTTAACCCAAAAGAGTTGGTGAGTCGTCAAAAAGAAATAAGCGTTGTTTTTTCAAGGTTTAAGCTTGAGAATGAATGGCTGACTCCAGAAACAAAAGATTCACCGCTTACCAAGCCTATTTTTGAAACAAATGAAATCAACCTAAACTACAAACAGAGAAGTTTTACGGTAAGGTTTCAATCCTCAGACCTCGGGAACCCCGATCGAATCAACTATAAATACATCCTAGAAGGGTCAGAAGAAGGAGAGGTGTTTAACGGAACATTAAATGAGATTCACTTCAGTGCCCTTTCACATGGCTCCTATGTATTAAAAGTTTATGCAAGATACGGAGATGGCAAGTGGGGAGACCCAGCACAACTGAAGATAACGATTGCAACACCTTATTGGTTTGCTTGGTGGTTTTGGTTGATTATTCTTACTGTTCTCGCAATTGCCATTCGAATTTTTATACGTGTTAGAATAGAGGCGGCAAGGAGAGATCAAGTGCGTCTCGAAATGAAAATAAGAGACCGAACAAGGGAAATAAAGCAACAAAACAAGAAGATAGAATCTCAGAAAAACAAAATTGAAGAAGAGCGGAATAAAGTTGTTAAGCAGCAAAAACTATTGCAAATAGAAAAGGATAAAACCGAACGCTTACTGAAAAATGTGATTCCTGCATCAACGGCTGAAGAACTCAAGAAAAGTGGTAAAGCGCGTGCTCGAGGATATAAGACCGTATCGGTTTTGTTCACGGACTTTGTTGGCTTCACACACATTTCAGAGCGAATGACGGCAACAGAACTCGTTAAAAGACTCGATGTGTACTTCACTAAATTCGATGAAATAATAGTGAAGAACAACCTTGAAAAAATAAAAACGATCGGAGATGCCTACATGTGTGCTGGTGGTGTGCCTGTTAGAAACAATACAAACCCAATTGATGCGTGCCTTGCAGCCTTGCAAATTCAAGCATACATGATTAAGCGAAAGAATGATGCGATTGCCAATGATGCTGAGTACTGGCAATTGAGGTTGGGGATAAACACGGGAGAGGTAACAGCAGGAGTTATAGGTAGTGAGCGTTTGGCGTATGATATTTGGGGGGCAACTGTCAACCAGGCACAACGGATGGAAATGTTGGGTCAGCCAGAGAAGGTGACAATTACTGGAGCGACTTTCGAGTTAATTGAACCTTATTTCGAATGTACATTTTTAGGAAAGGCGCAAACCAAAAGCCGTGGAATGATCGACATGTACGTTGTCGAACGCATAAAACCAGAGTTATCAGTAAAAGGTGAAGGAATAGAACCAAACACGCGCTTTAACCAAATTGTCAACCTCCACCACTATAGTTCAATTAACTACTATAGAGCAGAGCGTCATATTATGAAAGTGTTAGAGCAGCGTTTATCAAAGAAACTATACTACCATAGTATTGCGCATACAAAAGACGTTGTTGGAGCTGTTGAGCGCTTGGCGCTATTAGAAAATGTAACGGATGAAGGGCTGTTTTTATTGAAATCGGCAGCCACGTATCACGATGCAGGGTTCGTTGAACAGTACGACAAAAATGAGCCTATCGGAGCGAGACTCGCAGATGAAATTCTTCCAAAGTACGGTTATACAAAAAAACACATTGATCAGATCAAGGAGTTGATCTTTGTTACGGAGATTCCGCACCAACCAAAAAATAAATTGGAAGAAATCATTTGTGATGCCGACCTCGATTATTTGGGAAGAGATGACTTTCATGAAATTGCCGATAAGCTTAGAAAGGAGTTAAGAGAACATGGCAAGATAAAAAGCGATCGCCAATGGGACGAGATACAAGTTTCTTTCTTAAAGCAGCATAAGTACTTTACCAAGACGGCTATAAAGACACGAAAAAAGGGAAAGGAAAAGAACCTTAAAGAGGTATTGGCACGTTTGGAAAAAGGGGAGTATAAGGACTAAAAAAAGCCCCATCAATTGACGAGGCTTTCATAAACGGCGTTACTATTTAACCATTAAAATCAACAGATAAGGTATTTACACCCTCAATAGGATTCATTATCAAAGCTGGAATCTGAGCATCATTGGTAATGATATATTCCTCATGATTTGCAGAAAGAACACCCAAAAGACGATTTTTATTTAGATTCATAATCGCGATAAGATCCGCATCAATATTTACGGCATGTTTAACAACCTCTTTATCGAAGCCTCCATTTGGCACAATTGCAGTTGTAACTGAAATGTTTCTTTCTGAAAAATACTTCTTAGCGAATTGGATATTTGCCTTTACTTGGTGACGTAAAAACTCATCAGACTCCTCAGGAGTGATAACATGTACGTTTGAATTAAAGTACTTAGCAATATTGGCAACAATGGCCAGCTTCTGTTTAGTTTCTTTGTTTAAGTCTAAAGGAACAACGATATCATCGTACCCAGTGTCTTTAGGCGTTTTGTCTTGAACAATTACAAAAGGCACGGTTGAGTGTGTGATAACTTTAAGCGCATTCATTCCCGTTACATGCTGCCATCCGTGTGCGCCATGCGTGCCCATAAAAATAAGCTCGGCATGATGTTCTGCTGCGAAATCACCAATATCCTCGAAGATATTACCAACACGAACAGAAGGAATTATTTTCACTGAAGTATCATAATTTGAGATCACATCATTCAGCTTTTTTTCTGCGTCAGCAATGTCTTTGTTTTTTGCAACGACATGTAAAAGATAAATTTCAGCTCCAAGAGGTCTCGCTGTCGCAAGAGCGTGCTCCATGGCAATATTCGCAACAGGCGTAAAGTCATGGGGGACAATAAAATTCTTTGTTTTCATATTAGTGTTTCTGGTTAAGAAAGGTTGCCACAAATATAACAATAATGCAAATCACAAGCTTTAAGAATGTTAAAACTTTTATTGTCTGAACGGCAATAATACAGGGCGATACAAAGAAAGTAACACAAAAATAACTAACACAAAACACCTATATTTGAGAAAGCTAAAAACAAAAAGGATATGTGGCAGAGGAACAAGAAGTATACTACCCTGATAGTTGGTATTATTTTGATGATTGTTGCGTTCAAAACAATTACCTACCGAATGGACAGTCATATTTCAAACCTAAAAAATAATGGGGTAGAGGCAACAGCCACTGTGGGTTCTATGTTTGATACAAAAATTAGAACGAAAGGAAGGTATGGCATCAAGTCAGAATGGGTGCACTACAAAATGTTCGTGGAGTTTTATGATTCAAACTACATGAAAAGCCAAATGGAAGGGTTGTTTGATGGAGAGCTTTTTGGTCCAGAAGACGTTGGTGGTTATGGAGCGGACCGTTTTGATAAAATAGAAATGTACGTAACTGAAGAAGAATATGAAGCTCTTCATGAAGGAAGCAAGGTGGACGTTGTATTTATCGAAGGGTTTAACAATGGGAGCGAGATGCCAGAAGTTTTACTTAAATCAACAGTGGAAAGCTCCATTTTTAAAAGGTTTTCAATTAGTATTACAGGCCACTTTAACACCACAGGGTTTATGGTTGTGGGTGTTATCCTTTTACTTGGTTCAATACTTACAACGTTAATTGGTTTTATCCTCGTTCGACAGGCAAGGAGCAAATGATACTAAGACAATCGAGACTGTTTTGTTTGGAGTGATTTAAGAACAGCGTTGGCAACTACAACGAGAACAATTACGGAAGCGCCAATATAGAACTTTACATTAAGGAGTTCATTTTCTTTCAAGATGAAAATGGCCAGAATAATGGTGTAAATGGGCTCCATATTTATACTTAGAGAAACAGTAAAAGCACCAAGCCTTTTCATTATTTCTATTGTCGCTAAAAAAGCAAAAGAGGTGCACAGCACACCAAGAAAAATGAGCCACCAGAAATCACTTTGGGTCATTGCAAAAAGCTCTTGATTTACTTTCCCTTGAAACAAAAGAACAATGGTAAGAAACCCAAAGGCTGCCACCATTTCATAAAAAGTTATTTGAATGGGCGAGGTGTTTTCAGCTAGTTTTGCATTAAACACGCCGAAACTTGCAGCGAGAAGGGCTGAAAGAAGCCCGTATGCAAGCGCCTCGTATTGCTGAGCGTTAAAGTCTCCAGAAACAAAATAAATACCGCCGACAACCAATAAACTGAGCCCAAACTCTATCCAAGAGAACTTCCGTTTCATAACAATTGGTTCTAACCAGGCGACATGAAGTGTTGTTGTTGCAAGGCATAAAATGCCAAGAGACGCAGTGGACAATTGAATGGCCTGATAAAAAGTCACCCAATGCAAACTAACAAGTACGCCAACTCCAATTATTTGAAGCAAGCGCTTGCGTGAAGAAATACGAAAGGAACCTTTTAGAAACGGAATTATCAAGGCGAGTGCTACAAAGGCAATCAACACCCGATACCAAACAATAGGAACAGGCTCCAACTCAATAAGGTGTCCGAGTATGCCTGTAAAGCCCCAAATAATAATGATGAGGTGTAATAAAATGTGATATTTAAATCTGGAGAGCACGGAATAAAAAAAGCGGCGAATACATATCCGCCGCTTCAAAGGTATCAATCACCTTAACTATTTCATTTTTTTCAAGACTTTTTTACGCTTGTCGTCCAACTTCTTTTGGTCATCATCCAACTTCTTGTGCGCCTCGTCTAATTTTTCTTGTTGCTTAGCAAGTTTCTCAAGGTTCTTTCCTTTTTTCACTTTTTTGTCAAGTTTCTTTTGATCCTTCTTCAAGCTTTTACGGTTGTCGTCAAGCTTTTTCTGATCATCGTCTAACTTATCCAGCTTTTCTTGAAGCTTTTGAGCTTCCTTAGCATCTTTCTCTGCTTCCTTTACTTCCTTTTCTGCTTCTTTGGCTTGTTTTTCTGCCTCTTTAGCTTCCTTTTCTGCTTTTTTCGCTTCTTTCTCCGCAGCTTTCTTTGCTTCTTCTTCAGCCTTTTCTTTCTTTTCCTCAACTTTAGCTTCCTTCTCAGCATCCTTTATCTCATTCTCCTGATCCTTTTGAGCCTTTTCAGAGTCTTTCTTCGCTTCGCGTTCCTCCTTCTTTGCTTTTTCTAGTTCAGCAGTCTGCTCTTTTAAGATAGCCTCTCTGTTTTTTGCTTCCTCTTCACGTTTCTTGGCCTCTTCCTCTCGAGCTTGTATTTCAGCTTCCATCTGCTTACGCTTCTCTTCTGTCATAGTGCCAGAGTTCGCCCTTAACTCTTCTGCAGCTTTTTTAGCTTCTTCAACTTCTTTTTGGGCAGCTTCCTTTTGCAATCGTGCTTCCTCGGTCGCAGCAACTGTTTTTTCAGTCTCTAAACGCAGTTCTTCTTGGTTTTTAATAGACTCTTCCTTGCGTGCCTCAGCATCTTCAGCCGTAGCTCCCTTTCCTTTCATAGAAATAGCATACGTCTTACCGTTTTCAAGTTTAATATCACGAAGCTTCTCAGACTTGTACAAAGAATGATACACCTCGATAGAAACTAGTTGACCTCCGTAACTGGCAATACTGATAGATGCATTTCCACTTTCATCCGTTGTTCCTGCACCAATTACCATTCGCTCAGCCACAATTTTTACCAACGCTCCTTTAACAGGACCATCAGCATTTTTCGCCGAGACAATTACATCAACACCCTCAAAGGCAATCTCTTCGATTGTATACGAAGGTTCGATGTTCGATGCGAATGACCCAAGTGAAGTCATTACAATACAAGCTAAAATGTATACTTTTTTCATTTTTCTAAATTTATTGGAGTTCCCAATATACGGAATTCCTAGTTTACCTTGCTCTTAGGGCAAAAATAATTCCAATTTTTCCAGTACTTTTAGCGAATGCAATTTTCTGCGGTTGTAGGACATACAGAACTGAAGAATCACCTAATCGACGAGGTGAATAAAGAAAAAGTAAGTCACGCCCAATTATTCTTAGGAAAATCAGGGTTTGGGCCACTTCCGCTTGCCTTAGCTTTTGTTCAGTATTTGTTCTGTGAGAATAAGCAAAATGACGACAGTTGTGGTGAATGCCCTTCATGTCGAAAAGTTCAAAAACTACAACATCCAGATCTTCATTTCTCGTTTCCAACTGTGCAATCAATAAGTAAGGTTTCAGATAGTTTACTCGGAGAATGGAGGGAACAATTGGAGGAAAACCCATACTTCAACCTAAACTCCTGGATAAAACGAATTGATGTTAAGGAGCGAAAGCCGATAATTGGAAAAGATGAAAGCCAAGAAATAATCAAGAAGCTTGCCTTAAGATCCTATGAAGGTGGGTATAAGGTGATGCTCATTTGGATGGCAGAAGAAATGAATACTTCTTGTGCGAATAAGTTGCTGAAAATCATTGAGGAACCACCAAATAAAACCTTGTTTATTCTTGTTGCGGAATCTTCAGAATACATGCTTCAAACCATTTTATCACGAACGCAAAAGGTTGTCGTTCCAAGGATAAACGTGAGTGATATTAGCGCATTTTTAAAGAAAGAACACCAACTAGGAGGGGATAGTGGAGACAGTGTTGCTTCTCGCGCTGATGGAGATCTTTTAGAGGCCTTGGAAATGATAGGCGATCATGTAGCACAAGATGAGAACCACACATTGTTTATTCAGTTAATGCGTGTTTGCTACAAGAAAAATGTGCTAGACATGATTGAGTGGTCTGAATCAATTGCAGCGACAAGTAAAGAGCATCAGAAAGTGTTTTTACGGTATGCGCTCCATATGTTTCGCCAAAGTATGTTGAGAAACTATACGGAAGATCATCTTACACGTGTTTCAGCGAATGAAGATAAGTTTCTAGAAAACTTCGCCCGATTTATTTCTGGAAACAACATAATGGACTTCATGGAACTGTTCAATAAGTCCTTTTATGAAATTGAACGGAACGCCAACGGAAAAATATTATTCACAAACCTGTGCTTTCAAGTAATGCGATTTATACACGCGGCATAGTAAATCAATTCAAAAAATCTATTAACGTTCCACCGTGGATTCTTCGAAGTTCAATCCGAACTGCGTTTGATTATAATGCGTATTTTTATCGCAAAGAAAGTTAAACTATGAGTTGTGCCAATTGTGGTTCGGGTACACCGAACGGATGTAAGAGTAATGGCGCTTGTGGTTCTAGTGGATGTAATAAACTGGAGGTTTACGATTGGTTGGCGAATATTGCGCTTCCAAGTGGACAATCTCCTTACGATATAGTTGAAGTTCGGTTCAAAAATAGCCGAAAAGGGTTTTTTAGAAACACAAAAAACATAGCATTACAAGCTGGCGATGTCGTGCTTGTGGAAGGGTCACCAGGCCTAGATGTAGGTGTTGTTTCTGTCGTAGGTGAATTAGCTAGAATACAGGTTGCAAAGAAGGAGCCGGGGTTTAAGCCCATGGAGGCAAAGAAGATAAAAGGAATCGCCGCTCAAGAGAATATCGATAAGTGGATTCAAGCAAGGTCTCTGGAAAAAGAGGTCATGTATAAGTCACGAACGCTGGCAGTAAACCTTGGTCTTCAAATGAAGATTTCAGATGTTGAATACCAAGCAGACCTAACAAAAGCTACGTTTTATTATACAGCAGAAGGACGAGTTGATTTTAGACAACTAATCCGTGATATGGCCGACGAATTCAAGATTCGTATTGAAATGCGCCAAATAGGCTCAAGACAAGAAGCTTCTCGTTTGGGCGGAATCGGTTCATGCGGAAGAGAGCTGTGTTGTTCAACTTGGTTAACAGATTTTAGATCCGTTTCAACTTCAGCGGCAAGGTATCAGCAGTTGTCGTTAAACCCTCAAAAGTTGGCGGGACAATGCGGTAAACTAAAGTGCTGTTTGAACTATGAGTTGGACATGTATCTTGATGCATTGAAAGCATTTCCAAAAGGTGACCTGAGACTGAAAACAGAAAAAGGATCAGCATCATACATTAAAACAGATGTTTTCAGACAACAAATGTGGTATGCTTATGATGGTGAAGTTGGAATGGGTTCTGGCCTAATGCCTTTGAGCCCTGAGCGTGTAAGAGAAATCATTAAACTCAATAAGGATGGAAAAAAACCAGCCGACTTGCGTGAGTTTATGGAGGAAGTTGTCGTTGAGGAACCAGACTACACAAACGTAGTTGGTCAAGATAGCTTGAACCGCTTTGATTCTGTCTTCAAAAAGAAGAAAAAGAAACGTCCGAACAAAAAGAAAAATAACAACCAACGCAACCCTCAAAACAATGCTGGCGGTCAACCAAAAGCGAAAAGTCAACCTCAAAAGAAAAAACCGCAAGGACAAGGGCAGGAGGGAGAAAAGAAGAAGCCAAACCCAAACAAGCGTCGGAATAATCAAAGAAGAAGACCACCCAATAAACCAAAGGATAACGCAAAAGACAATACGAAAAATGAAGGCACAAAATAGTTTTCTGGCAATTCTAATTGTCGTTTTTTTGAGCTCTTGTGGTGAACAACCGCTTTATGAAAAAGTGTATTCTTTTGAAGGGAAAGAGTGGAAACAAGAAGTAAAGCCAGACTATACTGTCAAAATTGACGACATTAATCAAGAGTACGACTTCACGCTTTCATTGCGAACAACAACTGATTACCCGTATAGCGACTTATGGATTTTTATGAAAACAGAAACCCCAGACGGCACCGTTGCGCGTGAACCATTTAAAATTTCCATAGCGAACCCTGATGGCTCATGGATAGGAAATAAGACAGGAACAATCGTAGAAACTCCCTTAAAGTTTTCAAGAAGAAAGCTTCCGCTCAAAGGAGACTATAAGTTCACCATAGAACAAGGTGTTACCGAGTCCGTTGTTACAGAGGTGTTGGATCTAGGCTTTCGTGTTGAAGTTGCCAAGCAAGAAGATTAAAATTTATATCCGTAAGAAAGAGCAAGGACATGTCTTAGATCCGCAGAATAATCTCGGAACTTTTTATCCATCTGATACTTGAACGAAACACTGTGTGGACCGTCCAATTCAAGTTTTGCACCCACAGCAATTCTAACTTTTGAAAACCCAGGACTCGTTGGTCCATAAGCTGGGTTGTAGAAAAACTCTCCAGAAACAACGGGTGTAATAATACTGTTGTTTATGTCGTATTCAAAAGATGGTTTTAAACGAATAGCCTGATCGAAGTCAGCATCGTATGCATCTTGTGCAAGTCTATTAAAAGCATATTGATAGCGAAGACGAACCCCATACCAAAAACGCTTTTTATTTTCTTTGAAGTTTAGGTTAAAGTTTAACCTATTAGAAGACTTATAATTACCGTACTTATTCTTGTCTACAATAAATCGGTATTCCACAGAGGTACGCAACCACTTAGTGAGCTTATAATCGATTCCTACTTGTGGAAAGAACGTTTCAACTCCAGCACCACCAAATCGAGTGTTGAAATCAACACCCCATTTCATACGTTTGATAATCTTTCCTTCCGCGCCAACCTTTGTCCACAACATAAAGTCATGTTGACCGAAAGACGGCAATGCAGTTAAAAAGAATATGATAAAGAGTGCGCGTCTCATTTTCGAATCGTAATAGTTCCTATATCAACAGTAGATTTTTTTTCTGTAATTTCTACATCTTTCAAGATCACTTGCTTACCACTTGGGCATGTAGGACACTTTTCGTAAACAAACAATTGGTAACTACCCAC
This sequence comes from uncultured Flavobacteriales bacterium, assembly GCA_905478665.1. GTDB lineage: Bacteria > Bacteroidota > Bacteroidia > Flavobacteriales_D > Crocinitomicaceae > UBA4466. The sequence goes on along the minus strand of CAJQJL010000136.1, from coordinate 40,871 downwards.
TTCTAGATAGTCGAAGCGAAAAGTTCCATCAAACGACGTTTCAACATCATCATCCTGAACTGTGTTTTCTGTACCGTAGATAAGGTATACGTCTTCTTTTGGGATGTCGTATGATGTCAACAAGTTTCCCGCGCCGTCGTACACTTCAGCATGAATTTTGCCAGTGATTGACGATGATCCACCTGGACCTTCAACTTTAGTACAAGCACTAAACGTAAGTGCGATTACCGTTAGCGATAGAATTGAAAAAAGGAATTTCATAGTTATAATTATTATCCGAGGGCAGCCAATATGCGACATTAGCAATACAACCCTTTAGGTAGTTTCTTCGTCACGAATATACAATATTGTTTGTAAATTTCTTAATATTGAGAAAGTGGGGTACTTGAAAAGGTTTACCACAAGAACTAAATACTGCAACATGAAATCTTTTTCGGCACTTAGATTGGTGGCATTTTTAACGGCAACACTTTGGTTAGCTGTGGGAAACGCTCAAGTCATCATTAATGAATATTCATGCTCCAACATGAACGGTTATACCGATAACTATGGAGAAAATGAGGATTGGGTTGAGCTCTATAACACGACAGGAGCACCTATTGATTTGACAGGTTACTACTTATCAGACAAGCAGGGCAACCCGTTAAAATGGCAAGTTCCAAGTGGAACAATTCCAGCAAACGGATACATAATGGTGATCGCTTCTCAGCGTAACACAGTAAATGGTTCAGAGCTTCACGCAAACTTTAATTTAAAGCAAACACAAAACGACTGGATTATGCTGAGTAACAATCTTGGAAACCTGATTGATTCGCGGCAAATCTTAGAGATGACAAAAGAAGGTCACTCAGTGGGTAGAGAGACAGATGCTGCAGCAGCATGGAAATTGTTTTTAAACCCAACGCCTGGCGCAGCAAATACGGGAGCACAAGAATTCTATGAGCCGACACCTGTGATGGATTTGGCGCCTGGTTTTTATGTTGGAGCGCAGAATGTAACAATTACATGTCCAAATCCAGCTGCGACAATTCGTTATACAACAGACGGTTCGGATCCAACAGCAGCATCTACAGCTTATACTGGACCAATTGCAATTACAAACACAACGGTTCTTAGAGCAGCTGCTTTTGATGTGAACGAGCCAAGTTTTAATACCACAAACACTTACTTTATTGATGTTACACACACCGTACCTGTTGTTTCGGTATGTAGTGATGATGTTTACGACCTAATCGCCAATGGAAACCAAGGCGGTGGCTGGGGAGGAGGAAGTCCAAATAAATTGGGAGCTTTCGAATTGTTCGAGCAGAACGGAATGTTTATCGATGAGGGTGAAGGACATTTTAACAAGCACGGAAATGACTCTTGGGCATATGCGCAAAGAGGATTCGACTTTATCATGCGTGACCAGTTTGGGTACAATGACGATATTGACCACCTGATATTTCCAAACGATACGGACAGAGAAGATTTCCAACGGTTGATCTTAAAGCCAGGAGCGAGTGACAACTATCCATTTGAAGATGGAGCACACATTCGTGATGCTTTCGTACATACGCTTTCAATTCGTGCAGATATGTTATTGGATGAACGAACATGGAGACCATGCGTTGTCTATTTGAACGGAGAGTATTGGGGCGTTTACGAAATAAGAGAAAAAGCAGATGATCACGATTATACAAAGTATTACTACAACCAAGATAAGTTTAACCTTCAGTATTTGAAGACTTGGGGTGGTACATGGGAAGAGTATGGAGCACCAAACGCACAGAGTGATTGGGATGCATTAACAGCTTTTATTCTTGGAAACAATATGGCTCCAGGTCCAGACTTTGACTACGTAAAATCTCAACTTAAATGGGCTTCCTTGTGTGATTATTTCATGTTCAACTCATATGTAGTAAATCAAGATTGGTTGAACTGGAACACAGCATGGTGGAGAGGAATGGACCCAGCAGGAAGCAAAAAGAAATGGCGTTATACCTTATGGGATATGGATGCAACGTTCGGACACTATATCAATTATACAGGTATTCCTGACCCTACAGCGAATGCAGACCCATGTAATGCAGAAAACCTTCCCGACCCTGGGGGACAAGGACACACAGATATTCTTGAAAAGTTAATCAATGAAAACCCAATTGTTGAGCAATACTATATTACGCGCTACATTGACCTTGTAAACACAAAGTTTTCATGTGTGTATATGAATCAGCTGTTGGATAGTATGGTAAATATTCTGACACCTGAAATGACAGGACAGGTAGCAAGGTGGGGAGGATCACTAGCAGGGTGGCAATCAAATGTTCAAGAGCTCAGAGACTTTATTGATGCACGTTGTTTAGCATTAGAGCAAGGTTTGATCGATTGCTATAGTTTGACAGGACCGTTCCAAACAACATTTGATGTTGATCCTGTGGCTTCAGGAGAAATAAAAGTGAATTCAGTTTGGGCACCAACCTACCCTTGGACGACACAGTATTATGGAGGGATTCAAACAAATACAATTGCTCAACCCCTAGCAGGCTATGTCTTTGATCACTGGGAGTACGCTGTAGGACCAATGATTAATGCTATTACAGAAGACACCAACGGATTAACTATCACAGCACCTGATAGCGTTATCGCTTTCTTTATTTTGGATAACCCTGACTGGGATGGTGACGGAATATTAAATGTAGATGAAACAGGATGTTTGGATCCACAGAACCCAGATACTGATGGCGATGGAATTAATGATGGCGCAGAGGTTGCGGCAGGAACAGATCCTTGTGATGGATGTGATCCAGACCTGAACTCAGCTACATGTGACTCGGATGGCGATGGCGTTTTAAATGTGGATGAGAATGCAGGATGTACAGACCCACAGATTGCAGATACTGATGGTGATGGATTAACAGATGGTGAAGAGATCAACGGTGTGGATGATGCAAGTACAGTGCTTGTTCCAGCTGGAACATCTGACCCGTGTAATCCATGTGACCCAGATGATTCTGATCCAACATGTCATATTGATACAGATGGAGATGGTGTAACAGATGCTGCTGAGAACTCAGGAGGAACAGACTTAAACGATCCTTGTTCATACAATATCAGTCAAATTACAGTTCCTATTCTTTCGGGAAGTGACTGTGATGGCGATGGAATTTTGGACGAAGCTGAGATTGCAAATGGAACGAATCCGTTTGATCCGTGTGATCCAAATGCTTCAGGAGTTGAATGTGTGAATGGAGTTGTAATTCCAACAGGGTTCTCACCAAATGGAGACAATCACAATGATACATACCAAATTATCATTGGAAAAGATGTTCAAAGCTTTACATTCTCAATCTATGATAGATGGGGTAACCAAGTATTGAAATCAACAGAGAAAGGGTTTGAGTGGGATGGATCGTACAAAGGAGTGCCATGCAACGCAGGAGTATATGCGTATGTACTTGAGGCAGTTTACATGAACGGTTCAGCAGAGTTGAGATCAGGGAATATTACACTTGTGAAGTAAGATGAAGAGAGTTTATTTAACAATACTAGGAATAGGACTTTGGGTCAGTGCATTCTCTCAGGATATGCACTTCTCACAGTCTTCGCAAACACCAGTGTTTATTAACCCTGCTGCTGCAGGAGTGTTTGATGGGTGGGAACGTGTGATAATAAACCACCGTAACCAATGGCTTGGTGCCGCAACACAATTTATGACAACTGCGATTTCTGCAGATGTTAACCTTGGAAAGTCGGAGCTGAACAACCGCGCCCACTTTGGAGTTGGTCTTCAATTTTACAATGATATCGGAGGGGACTCAAAATTTGGAAACCAAACAGGAACGGTAACTGTGAGTGGAATTTTGCCAATGGGCGGATCTGGACATATGTTATCTGTTGGAATTCAGGGCGGCTTGGGATCTAGAAAGGCGGATTTATCAAACGTCACATTTATGAGCCAGTGGGATGGAGCAACGTCTACATTTAACCCTTTATTAGCGAGCGGCGAAAGTAATACCCTTACTTCATTTATGTACGTTGATGCGTCAGCTGGTCTTTACTACATCTACGATGGTGGTAAAAACACCTTTTCGAGAAGCAACGATTTCAAATTTAAATTTGGTGTAGCAGCTTATCATTTAAATAAGCCAACGTTAAAGTATATTTCTGGGCAAGAGGACAACCTCCACAGAAAGTATGTTGGACATTTGGGCTTTTCAACTGACTTCGTTGGTAGACCATTGGCGATGGAATCAAATGTTGTTCAGTTTATTCAAGGCGGTCACTATGAAACGATTTTCGGGTTGATGATGAAATATCGTTTTGAGAACTCAACGAAAATCACCGGAAACACACAGGATGCATTTGTTGGAATTGGAGCATATTACCGTTGGGGAGACGCAGCGATTCCTTCAGTTATTGTTGATTGGAAAGGTTTTCACCTTGGCATTTCATACGACATTACTGTTTCTGAGCTACGAAGAGCTCATAAGGGAGGTTCTCTTGAGTTTTCTTTAGGTTTTACAAACCTAGATCACTCTTTATTCAAAACACGTAAGAGAAGGTTCTAAATCAAGCCTTTTTAAGTAGACTTTTTGCAAGTGAAACAAGTCGTTTTCTAAACATGATCAATAAGATGATGTAGGGCATTGCCATGAGGTAAAGAATGCCATAGTTGATATTCGACCCAAAAGATGCTTCATCAAGCTCACTACCCTGTTCGGCAAGCAATTTACATTGAGAACAACCCTGTCCTAATGCCACATCAGTAATAAGAACAACAGCAATTAATACGAATAAACTCTTCCAACTACGCATACGACAAAGGTAAGAATTCTTAGGTAAACGCACCTGTTATGGGTACTTCAAAAGTAAGGGGAATCTCCTTTTTTGAATACAAGGGGCAGAATAATGGTCTCTAGAATAATTATAAAAAAATCGATGGCAAGTATAACAAGGACACTAAATAGAAAGAGTATTAAGTAATTGGTTTCCATTCCAATATAAATGCCTTCAAAATCAGCGAATTGTTCATTCTCTAACTTGCATTGAGCACATCCCTGTCCAAGAGATGTATTCGCAATCAGAAGTGTAGTAAAAACGAACATGAAAACGATTCTTCTGCGCATAGTCTAAAAATAGAAAAACCAAACGAATCATAACGGTGAAAGTGTGAAGCGTTGTTACGGGATAGTGTTCGGTTATTGGCATCCCAAAAATTCGCATAACTTTGCGTTTATGAGAACAATACTAGCCAGTCTTTTCGTTTGTGGATATCTCTTTACATTCCTTTCTGGATGTAAAGATGTCGAAAAACCTATACCAGAAGGACCTAGAAACCTTGATAGTTTACTTGTACAATCTCCTGATAGCATCCCTTTGTTGTTAGAGCGCGGTAATAGTCGTTTTGATGCATATGAGTACGATTTGGCAATGAAAGACGCAGCTCATGCGTTTAGACTTGATTCGTTGAACTTGGATGCGCGCTTGTTATATGCTGAGGTGCTAAACAACAGGGAGAAAAGAACAATTGATGATGTAAGCAATGCTCAACGGCACTACAAAACAATTATAAAAAAACAACCTAAAAATTTGCGTGCTTTGGTTGGTTTGGCTGCTACGTATGCATTTCAGGAAGATTCTAAAAAGACGTTTCAATATGTGAATGAAGCCTTGCGAATTAACCCAAGGTATCGCGACGCGTATGTTTTGAAAGGTTCTGTATATCGAAAACAAGGAAATATTGAGTTGGCAATTTCTTCATACGAAACAGCTATTCAGCAAGACCCTGAGTTCTTTGAAGCTTATTTCTTTTTGGGACAAATTTATCAATCACAAAATGATCCACTTTGTGTTGAGTATTTTACAACTGCGCTTGAGTTGAGACCACATATTTTAGAGGTGAAGTACCAATTGGCATATTCGAAACAAATGTATAATCAGGTAGAGGGAGCGAAAGAAATTTACCGCGAAATGGCTGCTGACACCGTTGATTTTTATGTTGCCAGAGGTCTGTTTCATCAGGGCTATATTAAGCAGTTCGTAGAAAGTGAGCTTGACAGCGCCATGTATTTTTACAAAAGCGCAATTGAAACAGAGCCTAGATACGTAGAAGCATGGCACAACCTCGGTTTATGCCATGTTGCCAAGGGAGACAAAACAAGGGCGCTTCAGTCTTTTGGAAAGGCCTTGAAATATGATCCTGACTTTACCTTATCAAGAGAAGAAGCGGATCGGTTGAAGTAATGACACAGAAAATGCGCTATATTCAGCTTGGGCTTGAGGCATCAATTCCCTTGTTAGGCTTTTTCTTTTGGGAATGGAGCCTGTATTTTATTCTCCTTTTTTATTTTTTAGATCTCATCGCTGCAGAAATAATTATGCATATGAAATCGCGCAAAATCGCAAACTTTAGAAACACTGCGCAGGCAACAAAAGAGTGGAGAGCAAGAGCGCTATTTAGTGGTATAATGCTCGTTGTTGGAATAACCGTTATTCATGGCGCAATGCTATTTATTCAAGATGGAATTCAATTCTGGAATGAAGCTGTTGCCTTTTGGAATTATAAAGAAATGGGAATAAAGCAAGGCTATCTGTTTGTTCCGCTCATTTTGATTTTAAGCTATCAACAATACAAAATGGAGTTTCTACTTCCAGCTAGATATAGAACGTACCAAATGAAAGATATTTGGGTGACACATACACGAGCGCTGATTGTTATCGCTGGATTTGCTGGAATCTGTACGGGGCTTTCGTTCTTTGTTTCTTTACCAGAAATTGTTTACGTGTTCGGAATCGTTGTCTTCACTGTAGCGTATAAACTGAAGTTTAGCAACTAACGTTGTGTCCGACGGATCCAAGAAGGCAACATAATGGAACCAATAAATAAGTAGGGGAAGTAGGAAATTAGGCGCCACAAAATTGCTAATGCAGCTAATAAAATTGCTGACGAACTGAAAGAAGAAAGGAGCTCTCCGAAGGCGTATTCAGCAATACCACTTCCTCCAGGTGTTGGACTCACCAGCATAAATAACCACAAAATGAGTTGCTTACCGAGAACCTTGATATTGTCTATAAACCCAAGCGCCAAAAAGGCATTAAGTATGGCATTAATCACAAGGTAGCGAGAAATCCAACTGGCAAAGGTGGCTGCGAAAACCTTCAACCAAAATGCTCGTTTTTCTGCCTTAAACTCTAGTGAAGCACGCTCAATATCTTTACCCCATTCTACAGCAATAAACTTCCAACGTTTTAGAAAAGGGAGTCGGAAGAGAAATAAAAGGAAGCGCGTTGCCAGTTTTGGGTACCAGAAAATGGTTAAGTACAACAATAAACAAACACCAAAGATGATTGCAAAACCCGACCAAAACCACCAGCTGAGTGCAATGGAGCCAGCTTCATCAGGAGGAAAAAGAGTGCTGTTGTGAACAAACAAAAAGACCAAAGGAATCATCAGGACAAAAAAGAGGTTGTCCATAAATGCCGTGATAATGACAATGGCTGTGGCTTTTCCAAAAGGAATGGTCTCCCGATTCAAAATAAACATTGCAACTGCAGCACCTCCAACAACACCTGGGGAAAGGGCCGAAGCAAACTCCCAAAGTAAAATAACATAAGTGGCGGCCCTCCAGTTGAGTTGATTTTTTGTGAGCAACCGAATTCTGACGATGTAGAAGAAGTCTCGACTAATCATAAAGAACACCGCGGCAACGATCCATAAATAGGAAGAGTTTGTCCAAGAAACTTGTTTTAAACTATCCGTAACTGTTTGAAGGCGATAGTTCCCAGAATTGTTGGCCACAAAATCATTCGAATTATTCCAATCAATGATGCCATTTTCGTTGCCGTCGACCCATTCAAAATCTCCTGTTCCTGCGGCACATTCAATGTATTGTACCGCGGAAAGACTTCGGTATAAAACCCAGCCTGAAACAAGAAGCCCTATCGAAATTGCCAGTGCAATTTTCCACCCACTAAATGCAGATTTTAACGGGGACTTCATTCTTCATTGATTGGAATGAGTGATACGTCAACCTCCCAATTTGCACGTACTGTTGTTGAACTTGAATAATGATCAACGAGCTCAGGCTGAGTCAATGTTTCATAGTCACCAACATCCCAACGACCATTATTATTTGCATCGCGGACTACGCTAAATGAATAATCACCAGGCGTGAGACCTTCTAAATTTATTGATTCGGTGCCAGCTTGCAAAGGGAGGGTTTGAACAGCTTTACCGTTGCGATTGAGCATTAGAATAATAGGGTCTTTGTAGAAGCCTAACTGAACGTTTAGCGACCCATATTTTTTTTCGGATTGAAATGTAAGCGAAGTATTCAAAAGCTTGCTCGATCCATTCGTTGTTGTGATTGCCCCCTTTTTGAACAGCACCTTTAATGACTTAAGCTCTTTGCGGTTTTCAAATGAAAGGGTAAAAGAATTGTAGGAATTATCAATTGAATAGTTCCGAATAAATGACGAATCTTCGGAGTTCACAATTTCAATAAGTGATGTATCAATCGCCTTAATAAAATCGTTGCAGAAATAACTGACGCTGTCCCACGGAGACGTAAATCCACTGCCAATAAATGGACGGAGTGTAATGGACGACTCTCGATCACTGGCAGAAAAACGGAAAGAAGCTGTGTCCTGAACGTTTTTAGAATTTAGAACAAATTCCACACTCGACAATTCACCAACATCGAAAAAGACCTGCAGGCTATCCTCAGCTAACCGCACGTAGTGTGCGCTGTCGATCTTATCACCATTAATAGAGAGCATTTCGTCTTCTATCGGCCGCGTTGCTCCAATTAGGAAATAGCCAGGAGGAATAAACACAGATGTTCTTATTGCAGGTTCTAGTCGTGGAGTGAAGAGACGAAGAGGGAAAGAGTCTGCAACCGATGTCGTTATTTCCAACTGGTCTGTAGCTTGAAACGCAATAGCCTCATGATCTTGTTGTTCAAGGTCTCCATTTTCATCCATAAAAGCCACCAAGCGATAATTGCCCTCTTTCAAGTAGTTCAACTTAGCAAAACCAGACTTATCTGTTTCAGTAAAGCTTCTGAGCTCATCCGTTTCTTGGTCAAACAATCCGACCAAACAGCTAGAAACAGGCTTGGCAGACCATGCGTCGGTAACATAAAGGGAATAACTTAAGGTATCCAATTTATCACCGGTAGAGAAGACATATTGTATAATGGAGTCATTACTTTCTGTAATATCTTTGACGGCATTGTTTAGATAAATCGCATACGTAGTGTTGGGTTCCAGATCGTCTTCCCAACTTAAGAACAAAGACTTTCCTTTTACACGGGATTGTATTGTAGTGTGCGACGGAACAATGCGAATATTGATATTTGGATTGTTTAAGCGGAAAAATTCGTCAAAGGGAATTTCTACTTGTTTCACCATAAACCGTGTGCTACCGTTTGGTGGATCTATTTTTTTAGCGATGGGTTTTGGCGCATGTGTATCCTGCGGACCTCCGCTTATCGTGCCTATTTGAGCACACGCAGAAAGCAACAGTATAAGCGCAAAAATTAAATAACGGTAACCAACCATTCGCAGAGGTGATTTAGGTGTTTTTTGTCAACAGCATCAAAAGTAGCCAATTCGTTACTATCTATGTCCAATACGCCGATGACTTCCTTGTTTTTTACCAAAGGAACAACAATTTCGCTTCTAGAACTTGAACTGCAGGCAATATGACCAGGAAATGAATCAACATCGTCAACAATGATTGTTTCCGCTTTTAGCCAACTTGTACCACAAACACCTTTTCCTTTTTGAATCCGTGTACATGCAATTGGTCCCTGAAAAGGTCCCAACACAAGCTCATCCGACTTAACAAGGTAGAACCCAACCCACAAAAAACCAAACGCTTCTTTTAACGCAGCGGAGACATTTGCTAAATTCGCAACTCGATCCGTTTCATCGTGAATGAGTGCCTTTATTTGAGGAACCAAAGAGGTGTAAATGGCATCTTTACTCCCCGTTATTATTTCTAAACTCTCCGCCATATCTACGTTTTATACAAAAATGCCTTTTTTCAGAAGAATCTGCAATTTTTCACTAACTTGAATAGGAAATCACAAAACCTAACCACATAACGAAGAAAAATTGAAAGTATGTTAAAGAGAGTACAACTGGAAAAAATTTTATTTCTAGATATTGAAACTGTTCCACTCGTTTACAATTTTGACGACCTGGACGAAAAAGGGAAAGAGTTGTTTGAAGCAAAGACACGCTTTATGCAAAAAGATGATGTAAGCAACAGTCAATTGTATGATAACAGAGCTGGAATCTATGCAGAGTTCGGAAAAATAGTTTGCATTTCTGTTGGGTTCGTCACTGGATCATCAACAGGAAAGCAAATTCGCATGAAGTCATTTTACCACGATGATGAAGAAACCTTATTGCGCCAATTCAGTTCCTTATTAGGGGAACACTATAATTCTCCTACCAGTATTTTGTGTGGACATAATGCAAAGGAGTTCGATTTTCCATATATCTGTCGCAGAATGTTGATCAATGGACTGGAGCTACCAGAAACATTAAACATCGCTGGGAAGAAACCATGGGAAATTAGTCACCTTGATACAATGGAGCTTTGGAAGTTCGGTGATTTTAAAGCGTATACCTCGCTTGCACTTTTATGCCATGTATTCAATATTCCAACACCTAAGGATGATATTTCTGGGGCAGATGTTGCGCGTGTCTATTACGAGGAAAAGGACCTAGAGCGTATTAAAGTGTACTGCGAAAAAGATGTCGTTGCACTGATTCAGTTGTTCTTACGGATGAGAGGAGATGCGCTGGTTGATGAAGCGGAGATACACTACTCTTAAATGTCATTTGTTCTGACCGCGTTTAAAGCGTTTCCAAGGTTATCAATGAGATCGGAAGCCGTGAGTGATTCCTGGGCCGAATTGGCTGCGTAGATGTCACCCGCTAAACCGTGGATGTGTGCACCAAGAATGCAACTTTGTAAAGAAGTATAGCTCTGGCAAAGTAAAGCGGTTAGAATGCCTGTAAGCACATCGCCACTTCCTGCTGTTGCCATGCCTGGGTTACCTGTATTGTTGAAATAGACCGTTCCGTCGGGACAAGCGATAGAGCTGTTTTTTCCTTTGAGAAGAATATAAACGTTCAACTTCTGAGCTTCTTTTCGCTGAAGTTGCAAGCGTTCGAAACAACTGTTCGTCTTCCCAAAGAGCCGCTCAAACTCCTTAAGGTGTGGTGTCAAAATGGAATCTTTTGGAAGTTGAGAGAGTAAGCTTTTTTTCTGACCAAGAACATTAAGAGCATCAGCGTCTACAACTATGGGAACTGTTGCGTGGTTAATTAGCTTGGCCACCATTTCCTTTGTTTGTTCAGCTTGACCTATTCCTGGACCTAAACCAATAGATGAATAAGGAGTGTAGTCTGTTTCTCCCGAGAGTTCGTTCGCTGTTGTGGAGCAGTGAACCATTACCTCTGGGATGGCTGTTTGCAGGATGTCATAACCACAGGAAGGGATAAATGCAGAGACCAATCCTGCTCCAGCCTTAAGACAGGCGAATGAAGATAAAACAGCAGCCCCCATTTTTCCAAAGCTGCCTGCAACGATAAGTCCGTGGCCAAATGTTCCTTTGTGTGCGAAAGCATCGCGTTTTTTTATGATTGAAGAAACGATCGAAGCATCAACAACTTCGTATGAGCTGGGCTGAGCATGGAGAAAATTTTTATCAAGTCCGATGTCTAGCAAATGCCATTCACCAACATAAGGGTGTAATGAGGGCAAAAGGAAATTAAGTTTTGGCACTTCGAAGCTCAGTGTGATATCAGCTTTGAAAATTGCATCAAGCGATGTTGAGTTGTCAAGATCGCAAAACATTCCTGATGGTATATCGATGGCAACTCTTTTACAATTAGCCTGATTAATAAGCGTCACAACGTCAAGAAGTAATCCAGAAAGAGGACGGGTAAGCCCTGTTCCAACCAATGCATCAACGATTACTGTGTTTTCTGTAATAGGGTGAAAATTCTCTATTGATGAAACTTCTTGAATAGAAACAGCTGTCTTTTTTAATCGATCGAAGTTTGTTTCATTATCCGCAGATAAGTATTGTGAAAAACGCACAAGGAAAACGTTAACATGAATGTTCTTTTCAGAAAGAAGTCGAGCAATGGCTAAGCCATCTCCACCGTTATTACCCGTACCACAATAGATCGAATAATGTTCAGCATTCGGAAAAGTTTCAAGAAGTCGTGTGACACAAGCAATACTTGCCCGCTCCATTAAGTCAATTGAATCAATGGGTTCATGGCGCATTGTATATTGGTCTGCTTCTCGAATTTGAGATGACGACAATACCTTCATAGAATACAAGTTAGCGAAATAAAAAGGGCGCATCAACCGACGCGCCCTTTTTTATAATGTTTTTTGAATTTCTTACTGAACGAAAACCGTTTCCTCTGAAGTAGTCTCTTGCTCAACTTTAATAATTCCTTGACCAGTAGCACCTGTTGTTGAAAGAACATCAATATTCAAAACGGCAACACCTGCTTGTCCTAGTTGGTATACATCGTTAAGATTGAAGATTGCTTCACCAGCAGAGTTCGTTGATGTTGTATCAAAAAGCGTAACGTTTGAAGGCTGGTTAGTAGTAGATTGTCCATAAAGAACAACTCGTGCACCAGAAACAGATTGGTTTCCAGCATCACGAACATAAATTTTCGCAATCGTATCTTCTTTCTTTCTACATCCAACAAAGGCAGCCATACCCATAAAGGCAACAGCACCAATGATAAATAATTTATTTAAACTCATATCTCTTAGCTTTAGTTTGGTAGGTAAACAGTTTCTACCGCTGTCGTATGCACACGACTTCTAATGTAACCAGTTGTTGTTTTCGTATTTGTCTTCGCGACAACGTCGAAGTATGCAACTGTATAGTCTTTATCTCCTGCATCGAAATGTCCTTGTACATTAAATGATGCAAATCCAGAGCCGTTTGTAACTACAGTATCAACGTAAGGCAACGTTGCTGGATTTGAGTCCACATCTCCAATAATAATAACTTTCGCACCACTAACAAGTTCATTACTCGCAGATCGAACGAAGATCTTAACTATTGATGGCTCATCGTTTTTACAAGATTTCAAAAACCCTGCTGCCAGAACGACAAACATTAATATACCTAATTTTTTTGCTGTTGTTTTCATGTTATTTCAAGTAACCGTAGACTTCCAAAGATAATCTAAATTTTAAACTATATGAAAAATCTTTCTTGCTTAATTCTTAACTTCGTACGCCTGTAACAAGTTTTATGTTACAATAAAACAAAGATTAATAGCCAAAAGTTACAACCCTAGTTGCATATTTAAGACAGTATAAAGGCGCAAAAGGTTGGAAATAGTCTACGAATGAAGGAAAAAATTGATGAAATAAAGCAGAAAATTGTCGCTTCAACAATCCAAAATGGAGAGGAGTTAGAGAGTTTTCGTATTAAATACCTTGGGTCAAAAGGAATCATTAAAGATCTTTTTTCGGGGTTGAAGGAAGTGGCGAATGAGCAAAAGCGTGAAGTGGGTCAGCTTTTAAATGGACTGAGAACATTGGCGCAAGAAAAATTTGATTCTCGAAAGGAAGAGCTCGTTAGTGAAGATGGTGAAGCAAGCAAGCTTGATGTTTCTCGCCCTGGAGACCCAATAGAAATAGGAGCACGTCATCCATTATCGTTAGTGCGAAGTGAAATAATAGAAATCTTTAGCCGAATTGGATTTAGCGTTTCTGAAGGACCAGAAATAGAAGATGATTGGCATAACTTTTCAGCGCTTAACTTCCCACCAGAGCATCCAGCAAGAGATATGCAGGATACTTTTTTCATTGAGAAAGGAGAAAAAGAAATGGCACTGAGAACACACACATCTTCTGTTCAGGTGCGTGTAATGGAAAATGAAAAACCGCCCATACGTACGATTTCACCAGGACGTGTTTACCGGAATGAGGCTATCTCTGCTCGGGCGCATTGTTTCTTCCACCAAGTAGAAGGGCTTTACATTGATAAAGATGTCTCCTTCGCAGATTTGAAACAGACCTTGTTGTATTTTGCAAAGGAAATGTTTGGCGAAAAGGCTCAAATTAGACTAAGACCATCGTATTTTCCTTTTACTGAACCAAGTGCAGAGGTTGATATCTCCTGTACGATCTGCAACTCGAAAGGGTGCAATGTGTGCAAGTACACAGGTTGGTTAGAAATATTGGGATGTGGAATGGTTGACCCAAATGTGTTAGAGGGAAGCAATATTGATAGTAAAGAATATTCAGGCTTTGCTTTTGGAATGGGTGTCGAAAGAATCGCACAATTGAAGTACCGTGTAAACGACTTACGTCTATATTCTGAAAATGATGTACGTTTCTTGAAACAATTTAAAGGGGGCATTTAAATGGGATTCTTTAGCAAATCAAAACCAGTGCCTTCGCTTCCATGGATGAACGTGGAGTCTGTAGAACAGCTCAAAGACATTCTTTTGAATGATTCTGAAAAACCGAAATTACTTTTTAAGCACAGTACGCGCTGTGGCATCTCTAGTATGGTCTTGCGATCATTTGAAGATGCGTGGAGCTCAGGAAGTGAATTGTGTGATTTGTATTTCATTGATCTTTTGAGACACAGAGATGTATCTAATTCAATAGCGGAACTTACAGGAATCATGCATCAATCACCACAAGCGATTGTGATCAAAGGAAAAGAAATTATCTATGATGCTACGCATTCGGGAATAGACGCACGAACAATAGAATCAATCTTGAAAAAAGGATGAAAAAAAAGATAATCATAGCGCTGATTGTGATTGTTGGTGGTGGAATACTCTACTATCTGCTTAATCCAGGAGAGGAGCCTGAAGAGAAAAGAAATCCAGCCGTTTTTGCGTTTGAAGCACATTTAGCAACACACGGAGATGAAGTTGCACCCATGAAAATTAAGGTCGTTGAGGAATTGAGCAAACTGGAACTGTTTTATAACGACAGTTTGTTTCATACATGGAACAACGTTAAGGGTGATGTGGAATTTGAGCTTTCTGCAGGCATCTTTGGCATTGGAACACGGAGAGTGCGTTTACTATCGACCTATAAGGATGGAAAAACGCTTGATGATATCAGGTTTGTGCGAGTTTTGTCGGATATAACACCCGATAAACTGGAGGCAAGCATCTTAAAAGAGTACCCTCACAATCCGCAGAGCTTTACGCAAGGGCTAGAGTTTTGGAATGGAAAATTGTACGAAGGAACTGGCGACCCATCCGATATTGGTGCAACAGTAGTGACAGAAGTAGAACTTGAAACAGGAGAGCATTTAAAATCAATGGGTTTAAGCGTTGGATATTTTGGAGAGGGAATCACCATCTTTGACAGCACACTTTACCAATTGACCTACAAGAAAGGAAAGTGCTATACGTATTCCATCGAAGATTTACAGCTTAAAGGTGAATTCAATTATCAAGGAGAAGGTTGGGGCTTGTGTAACGATGGAACTCAGTTAATTATGTCCAATGGAACAGAGCGTCTTTCCTTTCTAGATCCAGAAACGTTTACAACAAATCGGACCATTGAAGTATACAACGATAAAGGACCAATTGTTAATCTCAATGAGCTTGAATTCATTGACGGAAAAATCTACGCAAATGTATGGACGACAAGCATTGTTGTTGTTATCGATCCAATGTCGGGTAAAGTCCTTCAGGAAATAGACGGAATAAAACTGATTAGAGAAGCAGGTGGAGATGGGCAATCAAAGGTGTTGAACGGAATTGCAATAGATAAGAACACTGGAAAAATCTATATGACTGGAAAATACTGGTCAAAACTGTTTGAAGTTGAGTTTAAACCAACAGGACCGAACAGTTAAATACGGGAGTTATTCCGCAGAAAAAGGAGTGAAAGGATCAAATTGATTCATCGTATTCACCTCGCGAATTGTACCGTTCTCAACACGTAAAATACGACCAGGGTACTTTTCAACCATCGACATATCGTGCGTTGCCATTAAAATTGCGGCACCTTCTTCCTTTCCAACAGCAAACAAGAGGCGCATAATTTCTTCAGATGTTTCAGGGTCAAGGTTTCCTGTCGGCTCATCGGCAAGAATCAGTTTTGGTCTGTTTAAGAGCGCACGGGCAATAGATACACGCTGTTGCTCTCCTCCAGACAAAGCGAAAGGCATTGCATTGATCTTTTGTTCAATTCCAACAAGCTGCAAAACCTCGTGAGCTCTTTTTTCCATCAATTTTTTGTCTTTCCACCCTGATGCCCCCATAACGAATAGGAGGTTTTTAAGCACTGAGCGATCTGTCAACAATTGAAAATCTTGAAATACAATTCCGATGTTGCGGCGAAGTTTTGGAATGTCCTTTCGCCTAAGTGCGTTGAGGTCGAACTCCGCCAGCGTTCCTGCACCAGCAGAAAGCTTTAATTCCCCGTATAGGGTCTTTAACAAGCTGCTTTTACCACTTCCTGTTTTACCAATGAGGTAGACAAACTCGTCTGAACGAATCTCTACATTCACGTCTTTGAGAACTGTCACATCGTTCTGACGAATCTCTCCTGATTTTATCTCAATAACATTGCTCACTGGAAACCATTTTGCGTAAAGTTGGTGAATAACGAAGATGATTTAGGAGGTGTCGCAAAATAATCTTAACAAAAATGCGTTTAAAACTTTTGAACCCCCTCTCCAAATCCGATACCAAGTAAAGTACTTTTACTTAGGTTTAAAGCAGTGTAAATGAACAGAATTCTTTTTATTCTATTGGTTATTTGCAATTCTGTAGTCTTTGCACAGACTTCGGATAAGTACAATAGCGAATACGCAAACTTTTACCGTGGCGAAGAGCTTTTCACAAAAGAGCAATACAGCGCTGCGCGAAAGGAGTTCCGGGCATTTATAGATGGCTTTGATGGAGAGAACGATCCCTTCTATGTGAAGGCGAATTACTACGAAGCAATTTCAGCACTTGAGTTGTACAACAACGACGCAATAACCCTCTTACACAACTTCAACAAGAACTATCCTGAAAGCATATATAAAAAAGATATTTATTTCCGACTAGGGAAGTTCTATTACCAAAAGAAGAAGCACAAAGAGGCGTTGGCGTGGTTTAACAAGCTTAGCGAACAAGACCTTGAAGAGGAAGATAGGGAAGAGTTTTACTTTAAAATGGGATATTCCAATTTTAAGGAAAAGAACTTTGACGAGGCACGAAGCGCATTTCATGAAGTAAAGGATGGAACTTCTCAATACGCAAAACCAGCATTGTATTACTATTCACACATTGCTTATCAAAATGAGAAGTATCAAACCGCATTGGTTGGTTTTTTAAAGCTTGAAGATGATGAGAAGTTTGGAAAAGTAGTTCCTTACTACATTGCACAAATCTACTACTTGCAAGGAAAGTATGAGGAAGTGACCGCGTATGCATCCAAATTAGAGTCGAAGGGTAGCATTGTGAATGAAAAGGATATGAATCATTTAATTGGTGATGCATTCTACAGAACAGGGAAGTATGATGAAGCCGTTCCATACCTTGAGGCGTATAACAAATTGACGAGAACTACACGTGGTGAAGATTATCGTTTAGGTTATGCATATTACAGAAGCGGTGATTATAAAAAAGCGATCAGCATGTTTGATCGTTCTAAAAAAGTAAAGGACAGTCTCGGTCAGGTTTCTTACTACCATATTGCCGAATGTTTGTTGAAGCTCGACAACAAAGTTTCTGCACGATCAGCATTTGAAGGTGCGGCATTTATTGATATGGACCCAATTATTCAGGAAGATGCGTTGTTTAACTATGCAATTCTTTCTTACCAGTTGGACATTAACCCTTATGATGAAGCAGTTGAAGCTTTCGAGATGTATTTAGAAAAATACCCAAACTCTGAAAGGCGTGATGATGTTTACCAATACCTGGTAAATGTTTATATGAATACGAACAACTATGAAAAAGCATTGGCGTCGTTGGACAAGTTGCCAAACAAAGATGTCCGATTGAAAACAGCTTATCAACTTATCGCGTTCAATCAAGGCGTGAAGCGTTTTCAGCAAGCGAATTACCCTGGAGCAATCAAATCATTCAGGCTTGTCGACAAATACCCAATTGAACCAACACTTTCTGGGAAGGCTATCTTTTGGGCTGCTGATGCACAGTATAGGTTAAAGAATTACGATAAAGCAATTGAAGGCTATAAGGATTTTAGTGCTCTTCCACCAAGTCTTTCACCATCACTTCAGGCAGAAGCGCAGTACAACATTGGATATGCATTCCTGAAGAAAGAGGAACTGAACAAAGCGATTCAAGCATTCAGAGGATACATTCAATCAGGACCATCCAATAAAAACAAGAAGGCAGATGCATTTATGAGAATTGCCGACAGCTATTATGTGCAGAAGGAAAATGATCCTGCGATTAAGTTTTATAAAGAAGCTTACGCATTGAAATCTGGATATGAAGATCAAGCCTTGTTCTACATGGCAAAGACCTATGGTTATAAGGGTGAAGTTCAACAGAAAATCACCCGACTACTGGACATCGTTAATAATTATAAGAAATCGAAATACTTACAGAGTTCCATTTTTGAAGTTGCCAGAACGTACAACTCGGTTGGAGAATTGGATAAGGCTTTACAGTATTTCAGAATAATTGTCTTTGATTATCCCTCTTCAGTACTGGTGGTAGACTCGAAAATATACATGGCTGACATTTACTTTAAGCAAGGGAACAATGCCAAAGCTGAAGAGGAATACGAAAAAATTCTTGCGAAGTACGGAGCCTCTAACGCCGATGCATGTGAGCGCGCAAGTCGTGGTTTGATTGAGATCTACATTTCAATGGGGCGTCCAGAGAAAGCAGAACAACTCGCGGCACAGTATTCATGTGCAAACTTCTCGGCTCATGAGCAGGAAGACCTTTACTACTTGCCAGCGATGAAAGAATACCAGGACAGTTCTTATTCGAAGGCAATTCCATTATTTGAAAAGTACTTAACGAAATTCTCAACAGGTGGTCGCTACACAAATGAGGTGAAGAATTACTTAGCGAATTCATATTATGAAACAGGGGATCTTGCGAAAGCTGTTGAATTGTATAAGAAAACGCTGGAAGGGCCGAACACTGGGTTTACGGAGTTGGCTGCTGCGCGTGTTGCACATTACTTGTATACGGAAGAACGTTACGATGAGGTAATCAAGTACTACAACCGACTTGAGACGGTAAGTTCTAAACCAGATATTATTTTCAATGCCCAACTCGGATTGATGCGGAGTCATTTCCTTATTGAAAACTGGTCGAATGCAGTAGAATATGCGGAAAAAGTGCTTGGAAGTTCGCAAATAAACAACACGCTGAAGCTGGAAGGTCATTATGCGAAAGGAATGGCGAATTACCAATTAACGAATTACGACAAGGCTAAATCGTCGTTGGTGTGGATCATTAAAAACACAACGACCGTTAAGGCAGCTGAAGCACGTTATACTTTGGCGGAGATGTATTACAAGCAGAATTACCTTGAGAATGCGGATGATGAAGTCGGGGCCTTGTTGAAACAAAAGCCGGCATACAATTTCTGGATCGCCAAGGGGTTAATTCTTCGAACGCGTGTACAGATTGCACAGGATAATTTATTTGAAGCGGAGCAAACATTGAAATCGGTCATTGATCATTATCCTGTTCCAGATGATGGAATCATGGACGAGGCGAATGAACTGTGGAATGAATTGATGCAGTTAAAAGATCAACCGAAGTCGTTTGACCCAGAGGTTGATCCAATTATTGAAATTAATGATGGGGGGGAAGAATAACATGAAGAAGAGTATCTACATAGCATTTTTTCTACTTACGACGGTTGCATATGGTCAGGCAAACGACCCCATTGATGTGGACGCAACGGGAGACAGAGAAATTGAACCAGCATATCGAATTGCCTTGTCTCCGCGTATTGTTGACACGACGATTAACACAGCGATTGTAAATTATCCTTTACTTTCCCTTCGGTATGAGACAAGTTCAGAAGTTGAGCGGATCAACCCAGCGTCAATAAAAACAATTGAAAAACTGCCCAAACTGTACAGTTCGTATGTGAAGCTTGGTGTCGGAACGGAATTAATGCCGTTGGGAGAAATCTATTTCAACTCAAAACGTTCACGAAAGTACATTTACGGGGCGCACCTAAAGCACCTGAGTTCATATGGAAATATCTCTGGATATGCACCAGCACAATTTGACCGTACAAAGTTTAACTTGTTTGGTGGAATTAATGAGAAGCGCTATGATTTAAGAGGTGATATTCACTACAATAACCAAGGGCTTCATTACTATGGTATCTCAGACACGCTTGGTTTGTTGAAAGATAGTATTGCACAACGTTACAGCGATTTCGGAATTTCAGGAAGATATGCTTCTCACATCAAAGACAGTGCATCGGTAAATTATTTCGTTGGACTAGCGTACAACAATTACCTTTCTAAGAAGCCAGAGCGAAAGGAAGACATTGATTGGAGAGCACGTGAGAATTACTTTGGTATTACTTCTGGAGCTTGGTATAAGCATGGAAAGGAAACCTACGCAGCGGATTTCAATATTCGATACAATGGTTACAAGTACGGAATTGAAGATTCAAGCTTCACAGGACTGGATTCAGGGCTTGTACTCAATAACACAGTGATCAATCTAAAACCTTCAATCACATCTTTCCTTCAAGACAATCGCTTTAAGGCGAAAGTTGGTTTGGATTTAACCTTCGACGTACACACGAAAACGAAAGTATATGTGTATCCAATGGCGGAGGTGAAGTACAGTATGTTTAATGACATCTTCATTCCGTATGTTGGAATTCGTGGAGGACTCAACCAGACAACATTTAAGTCATTGACCAACGAGAATGAGTTTTTACTTCCAAACATAGAATTGCGCAATGAAAAAACGCCGATTGATTTCTATGGAGGAATTAAAGGAACCTTGAGCAAGCGAATTAGTTTCAATGCTGGAATCAGTTTTGCCAATGTACGAGACATGGCACTCTTTGTAACGGACACGTTGCACTCATTAGGAAATAAGTTTGATGTCATCTACGATACACTTAACGTAACGACAATTGAGGCATCCATAGCGTATCAAATGGGAGAGAAACTGAAGCTGGAAGGAATAGGCCGTTACTATTCATATTCTGCTTTAAACAATAGCTATGCATGGAATAAACCACGGATGCAGTTTGTTATTCGCGGATCGTACAGTTTGTTTGAAAAGGTACTCTTCAACGTTGACGTGAACTTGGAAGAAGGAAGAAAAGCGCTTGTATACGGAGAAGGAGAAAATGTAACGATTGAAAGTGGTCAGTATATCAAAAACTTAGGCTTTCTCGCTGACGCCAATATTGGTATAGAATACCGTTACAACAAGCGAATCTCTGCCTTTGTGCAGATGAACAATGTGGCGTCACAAGGTTACATGAGATGGTACAATGCTCCAGTACAGCGCTTTCAATTCTTAGGAGGCGTTACCTTTAGGTTTTAGTCATCTATGAGATGAATAATGAGAATCCTTAGTGCACTCATCGCGGTAATAATTATTCAAACATCTTTTGGTCAGGGAAAAGGAAACTGTTATGAAGTAAAATACTTGGATTTCTTTGGGCTGGAAGGTTTGGTGGTTGAGAAGTGGCCAGAATCAGAAATCAACGGTTTGTTAGAGCTGGCAGATGAGAGCAAAACAACAGACCCTACTCTTCGAACGAACTTCATTATTCCAATTATTGTGTACCAACTTCAGGTGTTTCATCCAAAATGTAATGTTGATACTGATTCAATTTATTTGAATGGAATAATTAGTGTTTATGAGCGAATACGGCAGTTTCCACCAGAAACCTTGATAAAAAAGTCCATCTTACAAAAAATTGATTTTATACGTGATGATTTTTATACACTTGTTAAAGATGATTGTGAACTGATTCAGATGTCCTTCACATTGGATGATGGTCCATTCTATGGGGTAAACATTGATTCGGCAGGTGTTACTATAGATTCTATCAAAACTGATTTCGGCAACATAGTTGTTTCACGATTGGACGGAAAATCTATAATAACTGCAACGGATATGCTGGGAGAAGTGATTTGGAGAAAAGCAATTACGAGAGGACCAAATAGTTATTTGAACGTAGTAAGTTCTTCTGGTAACAAATGGAACAAAACTTCCTTGGCGACAATAATGTACCTATCTGCTAACGGAGAACGATTGACACTTTACCTTAAGAATAACGGTCAATTTATGCACTACTTTCACTCATGGTAGTTGTGAAAATGTTTGTTTAGAAAGAGCCCTAATCTGCAACATTAATTTCATCCTCACCCTCATTTTCAACAGGCGCTTCAGCCACAGCTTCCACAGCTGGCTTCTTCGGAAAGTATTTGCGCTGACGAATAAAGATAGTGACCACCCCAAGAGTAATTGAAGCGTCGGCAATGTTCCAGATAGCTGGAAACACCTCTCCACCACCAAAATAGGGAACCCAACTGGGCCAAGTAGCCTGAAACTTGAACATGTCTACAACATTGCCAAAGAGGAAGCCCGTATGTCGCGTTTCAACTTCACCAAAAATGTCGCAATCCGAGAAATTTCCAGAACCTTCCAAACGGTTAAAAGGCATACATGGGTCATATGGGAAAGCAAAATCATAGAACATAGAATCGATTAAGTTGCCTGTTGCACCAGCGAACACGAGACCAATGGCAATTAGAAACTCTAGGCGGACACCTTTTTTGGCTTGTTTAATCCAATAGTAAACGAGTGCGCTAATTGCTATGATTCGGAAGATGCTAAGTGCCAGTTTGTGCCAAATTTGCGAACCAAAGGTCGTTCCAAAAGCCATCCCTTGGTTTTCAATAAATTCCAGAACGAACCAATCGCCAAGTAAGGGCTGCGATTCTCCAGGAACAAAAGTCGTCTTAATGTAAATCTTAATGATTTGGTCAAGCGCCAGAATGAGTCCCACAATAAGTGCGACAATGAGTACTTTTCTTTTCACTAAGCTTAGCTTTGCGCGTTCTTCGCTTCAATACTAAGCGTTGCGTGAGGAACTAGTCTAAGCCGCTCTTTTTGAATAAGCTTACCTGTTGCTCTACAAATACCGTAAGTTTTGTTTTCGATGCGAATAAGTGCGTTTTGTAGGTTCGAAATAAATTTCTCCTGACGTGCAGCAAGTTGTGCTACTTCTTCACGCGATAAGGTATCTGATCCATCTTCCATCATGTTAAACGTTCGGCCTGTATCATCCGTACCGTGATCATCGTTGTGTGAAAGAGAACCTTTCAATAAATCGAGGTCTTCTTGAGCCTCAGACAGCTTTCTAAGGATCAGGTCTTTAAACTCTTTTAGCTCGTTATCAGAATATCTTGTTTTTGCCATTTTATCTATGCTTATGACTTGTTATGAGTCTGGTTTATTATTCAAATTGTGATTCGCGAAAAACGCGAAGGCTTAAATATAGAATTCTACCCGAGATTACACAATAATCAGGTGATAAAAAATGTATCTTCGTATTCGTGGTCAAATTATTTTTCGGGAATAGATCTGTTGCATTATTGTTTTTACCAATCATAATTGGTGGACTTTACATGTGCAATTATTTTACGGGTTATCACGGAACAGATGCCGAACTCAATTTTGGTTTTTGGGGCAGCATAGAAAAGACACAGTTTTGGCATCTTGACATGCTTGCTCCTGTATTTATCCTGATCAACGCCATTCTTATTAATACGCTCTTCAATAGGAATGAGTTCATGGAAAAAAACAACTACATAACTTCCATGCTGTATGTGAGTTTTATGAGTTTTTTCCCTTCGTTTTATTACTTAGACGGACTAGCGATCTCACAAACCCTTACGATACTAGTTCTTATACAACTTTTTAGGCTCAACCAGAATCAAGACGGAAGAAGACAAGTGTTTAATGCAGCCATTCTATTTGGGTTGGCCTGTACGCTTTCTCCTATTTTTTTGATTGGAACGCCTTTCCTCTTTTGGATGGTTTGGGTTTTGCGACCGTTTGTGTTCAGAGAGTCCGTACTCATTTTAACTGGATTTACGGTTCCTTTGATCTACGCTGGCGTATACAGTTATGTTTTCCAAATACGACTTGAAAGGGATCAATTTAGTAGTTCACCAAGTGAATTATACATGTTAGACACGCTCGTTTTACTGGGCGGATTGGGGTTACTACTACTGATGTCCGCAAGCCCCGTGCTAAATAAGCTACGTGTAAGCTCCATTCGAATAAAAAAATTATTTAGAATAATTGGACTGCTTGCAGGGTTGTCTGCTGGAATTATCGTTCTAGATTTTTTTGTTTTTGAGAAGCTTTCAGCTACAGGCTTGATTGTTTTTCCTCTGGCGTTCTTATTTCCCTTTGCTTTTGGAGAAAGGGAATTGCGTGCGCTGCCAACGTTCATCTTTTATTTGATCTTACTGTTTTCAATCGGAAAGTTTTTCATTCCGTATTCTGAATTGTTTTGGCAGATTTGGAGTTGATGAAACGGCAAGTGAACACCTCGGAAGTTGCATACTCCGTGATAATGTGGTAGGTTTGATATATAGAAATACAGATGCATAAACTACTTCTACTCATAGCTATTCTATCGATCTCCGCCTTGGGATTTGGACAAATTGCTTTCTACAAGGTTTTTTCGAATAACGGAGCTGACTTTGGTCAAGGAATTGTACAGTTGCCAGATAGCAGCTATGTTATAACGGGTTCTTCCAGCAGTTTTGATGAAGGCTCATCTCAAGCATTTTTATTAAAAATTGACAGTCTCGGGAATTATGTTTGGTCGAACCATTATGGGGGACAGGAAATAGAATCTGGCAGAAGGGTTTTGTACAGAGAAAATTATGGCTTTTTGATTTCAGGGTTTACAAACTCATCTGGCAATGGAGGGTTTGATTTTTACCTTGCAAAAGTGGATGAAAACGCAAACCTTGAGTGGGAGAAAACCTATGGCAATGCGGGGTGGGAGAAAGTACACGATGCAGCATTGACAATAGACACGGGGGTTATTATGGTGGGTGAGACAAGTTCGAACGAAACGGACAACTTGGATATCTATCTCGTTTGTACAAATAGTGCGGGTGACACCTTGTGGACTAAAACAATTGGTGGAGTTGGTGATGATTATGCTTCTTCCATTAAGCAATATGATGATTCGACCTTTGTTGTTGGTGGGAGAATGTACCTAAGCGATTCACTTCAAACCAAAGGGTATTTAATGTACCTCAAAGACGACGGGACGGTATTATGGGAGAATACCTACGGTGTTAATGGAGACTTTTGGATCAACGACTTGTGTTTTGAAAACAATGAAATTGTATCTGTTGGCGGTGCGGATCGGCATTTAGGCGACAGCCTTGACCCAGCCTATTTCAGAGCGGATATGAGTGGGGTTCAACAAAGTCTTTCTGTTAATGCTGGTCTAGGACAAAGAGACAACCGACTTGTTACGCGATTTGGCTCCTCAAATGGAGTGTATATTGTCGTTCGCTTCGATGATCAATGGGCATCTCCAGGAGGATCAGATATCCTAATTTCTCGCTGGAATATACCGTTGAACTGGCAAGGCGATTTTATCATGTATCACGACGAGCCAGATGTGGAAGGACAAATAATAAGAACGTCTGATGGAGGAGTAATTTTTGTTGGCTATGTCACAGGGACGGTTTCAGGAGGCCATGAATTGGCTGTCGTAAAAATTGGAGCAGGGGATACTTATCCAGCGTATCCAGAGGTAATTGAAACCCTTGTAGATGTATCAGAAGAGCAGATTTCGGATCTTTTATTTTACCCAAACCCTGTTTCTGATGAACTTTCAATTAGAACGGAGAATGCTTCCTACACTGAAGTTCGTTTGTATGATGCACAAGGAACGCAACTATTTGAAGATGAATTTAGTTTCCAAAAACAAGTTGATATTCGTCAAATGGCAGAAGGATACTACATTGTAGAAATGCGCGGAGCAAGTGTACTTCCTGTTCGCAAGAAAATAGTTGTTTGCCGATAGCATTTAAAATCGAAATCTTTTCTTTCAAAGGCCTTTCATCATTCGAATTATCGTAATTTTGCCACAACCTTTTTAAAGAGCAAAAATGAAATTTGGAGTCGTTACTTTTCCTGGGTCGAACTGCGATCAGGATATGATATACGTTTTAAAAGACATCCTTGGGAAGGAAGTCGTGAGTTTATGGCATAAAGACACTGACTTACAAGGGGTTGATTTTGTTGTCCTTCCTGGTGGATTTTCTTACGGAGATTACCTTCGATCAGGAGCAATAGCTAAGCTTTCTCCAATTATGGGAGAGGTTATTAAGCATGCAAATGCTGGTGGATATGTAATGGGAATTTGCAATGGTTTTCAAATCTTGACAGAGTCTGGTTTATTGGAAGGAGCACTTCTTCACAATAACAACCAGAAGTTTATCTGTAAGAATGTGTATTTGAAGCCCGTTTCGGAAAATACAGCAATCACAAAAGGCTTGAAAGACAGAGCCTATAAAATTCCAATAGCGCACGGTGAAGGAAGATATTATGCTGCCGATGCGACAATTGAAAAATTGAAAGCAAACGACCAGATTTTATTCCAATATTGCAACAAGGACGGAGCAGTAACTGCAGAAGACAATCCGAATGGATCAATAGATAACATTGCGGGAATTTGCAACGAAAACAGAAATGTATTCGGAATGATGCCCCACCCAGAAAGAGCTGCGGATGCTGAGTTAGCCAATACGGATGGAAAGGAGATGTTCATGTCCATATTAGAATATTGTCAATCATAATTTAAGAACACATGCGAATTTTACTATTAGGATCTGGGGGAAGAGAGCATGCGTTGGCGTGGAAAATGGCACAAAGTTCAGTCCTTGAAGAGCTGTTTATCGCTCCTGGGAATGCTGGCACGAAAATGCATGGTAAAAACGTCAACATCTCGCCATCAAACTTTGAGGAAGTAAAAGCGTTTGTTGTTCAGAATGATATAAACCTTGTTGTTGTAGGCCCTGAAGACCCTTTGGTAAATGGAATCGTTGACTTTTTTGAAGCAGATGAAGAATTGAAGAGTGTCCCTGTTGTTGGACCGAACAAGGAAGCAGCTCAGCTGGAAGGTAGTAAAGACTTTGCAAAGAAATTTATGCAACGCCACAACATTCCAACAGCAAAATACGGAACGTTCACAAAGGATACATTGAAGGAAGGCTATGCGTTTCTGGAAAAAATGAATCCACCGTTTGTATTAAAAGCAGATGGATTGGCGGCAGGAAAGGGAGTGCTTATTCTCGATACGCTTAAAGAGGCAAAACGAGAGCTTAAGAGTATGTTGGCCGACGCAAAGTTTGGAGATGCAAGTTCAAGGGTTGTTATCGAGCAATTTTTAGATGGCGTTGAGCTATCATGTTTTGTTATAACGGATGGTGACGCGTACAAAAAACTACCTGAAGCGAAAGATTACAAGCGAATCGGCGAAGGAGATGTAGGATTAAACACTGGAGGAATGGGAGCAGTATCACCAGTTCCTTTTGCGAACCCAACATTTCTTGATAAAATAGAAAATCAGATTATTATTCCAACGGTCAAAGGACTTAAGGCAGACGGAATTGTATACAAAGGGTTTATCTTTTTCGGGATCATCAATGTAAAAAACGAGCCGTACGTTATCGAGTACAACTGTCGAATGGGAGATCCAGAGACGGAGGTTGTAATTCCTCGGTTAAAGTCAGACATCCTAGATTTGTTTGAGGGAGTGGCTACAAACACGTTATCAGAGCGCGATGTTCAGTTTGATGAGCGAAGTGCTGCGGCTGTAATGATGGTGTCTGGAGGTTACCCTGAAGCATACGAAAAAGGAAAGCAAATTTTTGGATTGAATGCCGTAACGGATAGCATCATTTTTCACGCAGGAACTGCTGCTGACGGACCAGCGGTAACAACAGCAGGAGGAAGAGTTTTGGCAGTAACGTCATTTGGAAAAGATTTGGCAACAGCCTTGAAAAAGACCTATGGTTCTCTTGAAAAAATAGAGTTCGACAAAGCGAATTTCAGAAAGGACATTGGTCACGATGTACTTTAATCCACAGGAATTTGTATCTTTCATTGCCTAACACAGATTAATGGAGGTTCCGCTTATTGGCATTATCATTACCCTAATTTTCTCGGCCTTTTTTTCAGGCATGGAAATCGCCTATATTTCTTCGAACCGGCTTAAGATCGAATTGGATAAATCCAAAGGCACATTCAACAGCAAAATTCTGGGAGTATTTTACAGGGATGAAGCACACTTCATTGCGATGCTGCTCCTTGGAAACAACATTGCACTTGTCTTTTTTGGATTGTTTTCTGCCGATGTTCTAGGAGATATTATTGTTAACTCATGGGGACTGCATAACGAGATAGCAACCCTACTGGTTCAAACAGTGCTGTCGACAGGGCTGGTACTTATTGTTGCTGAGTTTTTACCCAAGACGTTTGTCCAAATGAACCCCAACGG
The DNA here is from genome assembly GCA_905478665.1 of uncultured Flavobacteriales bacterium. Taxonomy (GTDB): domain Bacteria; phylum Bacteroidota; class Bacteroidia; order Flavobacteriales_D; family Crocinitomicaceae; genus UBA4466. Next base: position 12,328 of record CAJQJL010000136.1, on the reverse strand, counting down.
CTACCTCAAGTACGCAACCGTTCCAATGATCATCATTTATGGAATCTTGTTTGTGCCGACCTATATCGTATTAGGACTTAGCAACATATTTCTGATTCTCCTAAAAGTTGACAGGAAGAACACTGAAAAGGTATTTTCAAAAGTTGACCTAGAGCATTTTGTACAAGACATCAACGACAGAATTAACGACGAACAAGATTTAGGTAACGAAATGCAAATTTTGAAAAATGCTTTAGATTTCGGTTCTGTAAAAGCCCGTGATTGCATGATCCCGCGAACAGATATCATTTCAGCGGAAGTTGAAGACGATATTCAATCGTTACGCGATAAGTTTGTGGAAACAGGTAAATCAAAAATTATTGTTTACCGCGAAAACATCGACGATATCATTGGGTATGTTCACTCTTTTGAAATGTTTAAATCACCAGAAGCGATTAAACAAATGTTGTTGCCTATTCCTTTCGTTCCTGAGGCAATTCCAGGAAAGGAGCTACTGCAACTTTTCACTGAAAAATCAGGGAATGTTGCTGTTGTAGTTGATGAATATGGAGGAACAGCAGGAATTGTTACAATAGAAGATGTGATTGAAGAAATATTCGGAGAGATTGAAGATGAACACGATGTTGAGGATTTGCTTGAAGAGGAAATTTCAAAAGGCGTATACAGATTTTCAGCGCGTACGGATATAAGCTATTTAAACGATGAGTACGAATTAGGAATCGAATTGGGTGAAGAATACGAATCTCTGGGAGGGTTCATTATTCATCATTTAGCATCCATACCAGAGGCTGGCACGAGAGTTGAGATAAATGAACTTACCTTTACGATTGAAGAAGTCAGCGACAATCGAATTGATGTCATTCGTTTAGAAAAATAACACAGTGAAATTCATTCTTACATACGCAATTATTTTGCTTTCCGCTTTGGGAATGGCCTATGGGCAGACGAATGAATTCAAATTAGCTGAATCACTGAAAGAGATTTCTGGGTTAGAGTTTTTAGATGAGCATACACTTGTAGCCATTAATGATGGGGGAAATAAAGCCGAGCTCTTTGTTCTGGAGGAAAATGGAGATATTCGAAAACGCGTCAAAGTTCTCGATGTAAAAAATGTTGACTGGGAGGACCTTACTTCAGATGGCACATACCTTTACATTGGCGATTTCGGCAACAATGAAAACAAGCGTGAGAACCTACGCGTTTACAAGGTAAAAATTTCCGAGGTGCTAAACCAAACGGAAGTAACGGCAGAAAAAATCAGTTTTAAATACGACGAACAAAAAGAATTTCCACCCAAAAAGAAGGATTTAAAATACGATGCTGAAGGCATGTTCTTTCACAATGATTCACTTTGGATTTTCACAAAAATGAACGCCAAACCTTGGAACGGAAAAGCACGCGTATATAAACTTCCTACCATTCCAGGGAAATACAAGCTAAAAGTAAGTGACAAGCTCTTCATTGGAGATAACGGTTGGTGGTCTGATGCCGTTACGAGTGCTGACGCACACAACGGGCGTATGTACCTAATGACGTATAAGAAAATAATCGTGTACAAGCTTAAGAAAGGAAAAATGGTTGAGCTTGAAACCATCTTGTTCGACGACCTGACTCAAAAAGAATCGATTCTAGTGAGGGATAAAGAAACCATTCTAATTGCCGATGAAAAACACGCGCTCTTCGGAGGTGGAAAACTCTACTACTTAAACTCCAACAGCAAGGAATAAATGATTGACATTCAAAAATTTGATGCCGTTATTTTTGACATGGACGGCGTTCTTATTGATTCTGAACCACTCTGGAAAATTGCCATGGAAGAAGTATTTCTTTCTGTCGGATGCAGCCTTACCCGCAAGGACTTTCAAAAAACAGTTGGTTTGCGCATTGATGAGGTCATCACGTTTTGGTATAACGAAGTGGGTTGGGAGGAGTATTCACCAAAAGCGGTAGAGGACAAAATTGTTCAACGCATGGTGGAGTTAATACGTGAAAATGGCGATCCACTTCCTGGAGTTTTGGAAACGATTGCTTTTTTAAAAGAAAAAAACCTAAAAATAGGACTGGCTACATCTTCTTATTCAATCTTAATAGATACAGTCCTCGAGACCTTATGCATTGCTCATTCGTTTGATTTTACCCATTCTGCCGAAAATGAGGAATTTGGAAAACCGCATCCAGCAGTATATCTTTCGGTCGCGAATGAGTTGAAGGTTGAAGCACAAAGTTGTTTGGTTATTGAAGATTCGCTAAATGGAATTATTTCAGGAAAAGCCGCCAAAATGAAAGTAGTGTGTATTCCCGAAAAAACGCATCACCCAGAACCAAAACTCAGTGTTGCTGATTTTATGTTTGAAGACATGGAAAAGATGTTGAAAGCATTAAAAATGAAATGATAGTCTATGATTAAATATAACCCTAAGAACTGGTATCGCTTAATTTTTGCGCTTCACAAAAGTGATACGTTGCGCATATTGTGGAAAGAGATGATTTACATAGGTGTGTTTTCAGTTGTTTTGGCTTTTGTAGTCATCACCTATGGTTCACACATTGATGCGCTCAAAGATTTGACAGCGGTATATTCACTGGTTGGTTTTGTTATTTCCTTGTTGTTGGTTTTCCGAACCAATACGGCTTACGATCGTTGGTGGGAAGGAAGAAAGAAATGGGGCTGCCTGGTAAATGATACGCGCAACATGGCGATCAAACTTTCTACCTTGTTGACAGACAAAGAAGATAAGGACTTCTTTAAGCGGATGATACCAAATTTTGCCTTTGCGACAAAGGAGCATTTGCGGGAAGGGGTTGATTTTGACGAATTGGAACTAACGAAGGAGGAACTAGCATTTTTAAAACAGAGAGTTCATGTTCCAAACGGGATTACACAGATGATGTATGAACGCATACATGTAATTAAAGGGAGAGGAGAAATCACAGAAGAAGAATTCATTATTATCGATAAAAACTTGAATGCTCTTTTGGACAGTCTAGGTGGTTGCGAACGAATAAAGAACACACCCATCCCTTTTTCATATATGCTCTTCTTGAAGAAGTTTATCATTATGTACGTGGTGACTCTCCCTCTCGCATTCGTTTCTGTTTTTGGATATTATGCGGCTATAATTTCAACGTTTATTTTTTACGTTTTGGTTTCCATGGAAGTGCTTGCGGAGGAAATCGAAGATCCATTTGGAACAGATGACAATGATTTACCAACAGGTGGATTAAGTTTGAAAATTAGGGAAAATGTTGCCGAAATTTTTGGGGAATAGACTCGAATATTCTATACTTTTGTAGTTGTTATACAATTAAAACAATTAGACATGAAAAAGTATCTAATCTTTGCAATTTGTGCGCTAAGTATCGGAAGTTCATACGGACAAGACTTCGTTAAAGGCGGAAACTACGTGACCTTAGGTTATGGGTTTGATCCATACTATAGACCATTGGGTAATTTTGGAATTGGTCCGGTTGTCGCGACATACGAAAGAGGAATTACGGATATATTGGGAATAGGGAGAATTGGCGCTGGAGGTGGCGTTTCTGCAGCCTTTTACCCTGGAACATATTCAAACGGACTAACATATACAGGATCCAGATTTTCAATAATGGGAAGAGGAACCTATCATTTTGAATTTGACATTCCAAAAATGGATGTCTACGCAGGAGCGGGCTTCGCGGTTAACATCGATAAGGAACCGTATTATACATACTCTTGGAATTACGGATTTACGAATAGAGTAAGGTTTTCTCACTATGCATTTGCTGGAATTCGCTACTATTTTACGGATTTGTTTGGCGTATTCGCTGAAGTTGGTCACGGTCACCGTGCAGTCACTGGTGGAATGGTGTTTGCTTTTTAGGATATCTAAAGAAAAAAATTAAAGGCTTCCTGCGGGGAGCCTTTTTTAGTTTAGCACCTTTTCGTAGCAGTCAAATACCGTGGGAATTTTCAGTTTTTTTGCCTTCTCTGCTTTGTCTGGTTTTCGCTCCTCGAATAAAAGAGTTTCTGTAAACGTATACCCCAAACGGATGTACCAATCACGCAGAGCTGATTTTGTAGAAACGTCGAAATCGCGTGGTTTAAGAATTTCCAGCGACATTTTTGCAGCACCCATTTCTTTTGCATGTGATTCTGCTGCAGAGATTAACGCGCGACCAATTCCGAGTCCTTTCTTGTCAAAATCGGCGGAAAGCAAACCAAAAGCAAACGTGTTTTCAGTTAGCGGGTAAACGTGAATGCTTCCCACAACTTCTCCATCCAATTCCGCCAGAATAAGTTCGCCTCGTTCAATGATTGATTTAAATTCATTTTCTGACATGCGGGAATAGTTTTCTCCCCAAATCTCAACTTCTGTTACAGCATACGCATGGAGCATGAGTTTATACAACCTGAGAACATCCTCGGGGTTCAGTTTTGACGGATCTGCTAGTTTAGTTTTAAGCATAGATTAGCGTTCCTTTTCTTCGTAGGTATAATTCAGAACTTTTAGCTCAAGGTCATCAATAAAACAACTTTCTTTCCAAGGGTTCCAAACACGGAAAACAAGTGAGTCAGGTTCAAAATCCTCAGGAACCCAATAGAACAATTGTAATTTCGACCAGCTACCGTCATACTCTCCCGCCAATTCAGATATCATTGTAAATGGCGCCATTCCAGCCTCACTTAAAGTAAGACTTAGTCCTCTTGGAGGATCTTTGACCCAAGCAGTGATATATACCGCATCCACGTCTTTAATGTTCAACGGAAACTCAACAAGAAATTCAACGCCATCCTCCACATACAAAGCTCCTTTTCCCGTTCGTGCTTCATTGAATTGAACATAAGGAACCATGGTCGAATCGCATGCGTTTAACATCTCAAACGAAAAGTCTTTGGCATAAACAGCGTTTGCCTTTGGCACAAGAACCACATCTCTTCCGTCGATTTGTTTTTCGGTAACAGGAAAATGCAAGTAAGTCTGAAATAATTGTGAAGGCTGTTCACGCAGGAAGGAATCCCAATAAGCTTCCTCGGTCATGGCTCCCCAGTGAATGATGCCTGCAGCGTATTGGTATGTTTGGAATACAGATAAGGTAACAGCTGAAAGCACAACAACTTTAAAAAGGTTTTTAACGTAGGCTTTTTTTGTGAGCACGAAATGTACGAAGCTCGCAAGTGGAATGCTCAACAGTGGGTAGAGGTTAATAAATGCTCTGTTTCCAAAACCTGTGTACCACCAGCACCACCATGAAGCGATGATATAAAAGTAGAGCAATGTAACTGGAATGATGAACAAGGCAAATTTGGTCTTTTGTTTCTGCAAGAAAAATAAACCAACTATTGAAAGGATCATTATCGGGCTATAAATAAGCCAGCCATTGCGGTAACTAAAAAGGCTATCGAATAAGTGGGGCGAACCAAAGTAAAAGGACTCACCCGTGTACGAGAAGAAGAAAAAGCTTCCCGATACAAACTTGAAATAGAGCAGCTGTGGAAGCAACATAACGAAGAACCCAACCAACATCAAGAGGATGTGTTTCTTTTGTTTCCAAAACATCCGAAATCGTTCTTTGAGACCATCAACCGAGGCAATTCCCAACAAGGGCAATGCGAAGAGAAAAAGTACATCAATCGGGCGAATCAGCACAAAAAGCCCAGCGCTAAGTCCAATCCAAATTGCCCATTTAAATTTAGGTTCTGAAAGCCACCGAGCTGCGCAATACAAAAAGACGGAGATCAGAGCCAAGCTGTACCCATGCGAAAGCGTCATATTTACCGTGTAGTATTGAAACGCATTTGTGGCTGCGAATAGAAGGAGTATGGTAATGGCGACGACTGAATCTTTGAAGTAAAGGAGCAAAAATTTACTCAGAAAAATGAGCGCAATAATTAAGTAGACAATGGCGCCCATTGCCAATGCAAAATGATAGGGATAGCTGTATCCGTCTGCTGGTGCACCTAGGGGTTCCGCGAAGGTGTGCGCAATGAAAAAGAACGGACTGTAAGCAATAGCCATTCCACAAGTAAATTTGATATACCGTGTACCATCTTCTTCTTCTGTAAACCAGACTTCAGAGGCAAACTCTTCAGGATGTTCAAGACCCAAATCATCGTGAATAAAGAGGGCAGGAAGGTAGGCGTAATAGCCATACGCATCGGCCATTATCACGGACTTATTGTGCCATTGTTGCTGTGAAAACTGACCGTAAACGACTGCCAGAAGGATGATTAACCCAGTGAGTTTTGTGCGGACGTTTTGTTTGAAGCTTGCCATGAATGTGACACTAAAAGTATGGATTATCCTGAACAAATCAGTTTAACGTTCCTTTTCCGAATAGGAGTAACGGACAGCTTTAATTTGAAGGTCGTCAAGGATAAAGGCGTGCTTCCCTTGATTCCAAAGAATGAAGTCAACGGAGTCAGCTCCAAAACCAACGGGAACCCAGCCAAGCATGTGTATTTTACTCCAATCACCTTTACGCTCTGCGACTTCGGATGAAGAATGATAATAGAAAGGCTCAATTCGGCTAAGTCCCAGATTTACTTGGTCAGGAAGATCTTTGACCCACGCGGTAATGTAAAGCGCGCCAACGTCTTTAACAGAAATCGGAATTTTACCTAGGTACTCCATCCCTTCATCTGCACGTAGCGCACCTTTTCCGTTTCGCGCCTCATCAAATTGAAGAAAAGGGAGCATGGTTGAGTCGCATGAATTTGTATTGTCGAACGAATAGTTTATGGTGTAAATAGTTTCCTCCGAGGGAGCTAGAATAATATCTTTCCCTAAGATTTGTTGTTCAGTAACGGGATAGCGCAATAGATTATTTAAGGTTTGCGAAGGTTTTTCTCTCAAAAAGGAACTCCAGAAAGCATCTTTCGTCATAGCACCCCAGTGAATTCCTCCAACATCATATTGATAGGTTTGAAATGCGGAAAGCATCAACCCGAACAGCACAAAAACCTTAAACCCGACTCTTTTTAGGCGTCCACCAGTTATTGCGAATTGAACAAAACAAGCCAATGAAATAGCTAGGATGGGATACAAATTAATGAACGCTCTGTTTCCAAATCCCACGTACCACCAACACCACCATGCGGAGATTACATAGAAATACAAGAGGGAGACAGGAAGGAGAAATGCCCCGAAAGCAGCTTTTTGTTTGCGAATGAAAAACAACCCGAGAATAGACAAAACCATCAGCGGACTGTACACCAGCCAACCATTGCGGTAACTGAGAATGCTGTCAAATAAGTGAGGATTTCCAAAATAAAAAGGTTCGCCTGTGTACGAATAGAAAAGGAAGCTTCCAGAAATAGATTTGAAGTACAGCAACTGCGGTAGGAGCATGAGAAAAAACAGCAGCAGCATAACAATTACGTGATATTTCTTCTTCCAAAATAATGCGAAGCGCAGTTTTAGATCTTCAAAGGATGTCAAGTTAAAGAGCGGCAGGAATAGAATAAAAAGTACATCAATGGGACGTATAAGAACAAAAAGCCCAGTAGTGATCCCAATCCAAATAGCCCATTTAAAGGCTGGCCGTTCTATCCACCGAACGGCACAATACAAAAACACAGAAATAAGCGTAAGACTGTATCCATGCGAATAGGTCATATTTCCCGTATAGTAATGAAGCGCATTTGTGCCAAGAAACAGGATGAGTAACGTTATAGAAACAACCGAATCACTAAAATAGCGCAGCAGGAGCTTACTGAGAAAAATCAATGCGATGATAAGATAAACGATGGCACTCATGGCAAGTGCGAACTTGTAGGGATAACTGTAACCATTTGCAGGAGCGCCCATGGGTTCAGCAAGTGTGTGAGCGATCAGAAAGAAGGGACTGTATACAATGGCCATTCCGCAAGAGTACTTAATGAAGCGCGTACCTTCTTCATTTTCAGAATACCATACTTCCGAAGCAAAATTTTCGGGGTGCTCAAGGCGAAGATCATCTTGGATAAAAAGGGCTGGAAGATAGGCGTAATAACCGCGAACGTCTGCCGTAATTACATCGTTTTCATCGTTCCAAGTCTTTTGAGAAAATTGCGCAAATAGAACGACGCCGAGAATAAAGATCCCAGTAATTTTGGTTAATGAATTTTGTTTGAAGATCCCCATGGCTCAGACGCTAAAAGTATGGGAATTCTGGGACAAATAAAAAAGGGCTCGAATCGCATTGATTCAAACCCTTATATTTGATGGTGCGTCGCCTTCCGACGAGTAGCACTTATTAAACCCTCTGTCATAATTAGCTAAGTGTTGGCGCCATTTTTTGAATGTACATTATGTACTCTTCTAGCGTTGCAGATAACATCAATTTAACGGCTTCTGATTTTTCATTTTTTCTTTTCATAGTATGAAGTTTTTAAGTTGACTTACCACATTTCAAAAGCCGTGCCAAAAAACTAAAGCGCTGACTTACAAACGCTTGTAGTCCACGAGTTGGTTGTTACTCCAAACGCATTGAATTTTTATTCCATTGGAGTTGGTACAAACGCCAACGCCTTCCTTTAGGTTATTCTTCCATTGACCTCGGTAAATTTCTCCCTTGGAAGTGAGATAGGTTCCAGTGCCATTTCTTTTCCCTTTTTGGAACGTTCCCACGTATTTATCCCCACTAGGATAAGCACGCACTGCTTCCCCATGAAAAGTGTTGAATGCGAACTCTCCAATGTAACTGCCTCCATTTGCCCATTGGTAGGTTCCTTTGCCACTTTTCTTGTTGTTTTTAAAGGTTCCAGTGTATTTGTTTCCGTTAGCATAGCGATAAACCCCGTAGCCACTTTTCACGCCATTTTCAAAGTGACCATCATAAACGTCACCGTTGACATATGTTCGTTTCGCTTTACCATGGAAAGTGTTGTTTGCAAATCCTCCTTTATAAATGCTTCCGTTTTTCCAGGTATAGGTTCCAGAGCCACTCTTTTTTTCATCGCGAAAATGTCCAACATATTTATCACCGTTGGCATAGTGATAGCTCCCCCAACCATTTTTTCGCCCGTCTTTCCAATGTCCGTTATACCGCCAACCGCTCGTAGAGACATATTCTCCTTCGCCGTTTCTTTTTCCATTTAGAAAGTGCCCCGTGTAAACATCTCCGTTTGTATAGTGGTATTGTCCAGAGCCGTGCTTTTCATAGTTTTTGAATTGGCCTATATAAACAGATCCATTGCCGTAGTAATAGGTGCCACTGCCATCAATTGAACCAGCCCTCCATTCTCCAATGTACTTGTCACCTTTTATATTTATGTAGGTTCCTTTTCCTTCGGGTTTTCCGTTTGCCCAATGACCCTCATATTCTTCTCCTTTGCCGTTTACATATCTACCTATTCCCTCTTGACAATTACCCGAAATGCAGCCTTGCGCCTGTGAGAACAAGGGTAGAGCGATGACAAGAACCAATAGTACACGAAACATTTGCAGTTGAACTTACTTTGTAAGTGCCTTAGACTGATTAAATCTTGATTCCTGACAAATCGCCATTAAATAAAAAAGCCAACCTCAAATGAGATTGGCTTATCTTGCTCTCCCTCTTGGACTCGAACCAAGGACCCTCTGATTAACAGTCAGATGCTCTAACCAACTGAGCTAAGGGAGAATGTTTTGATTGCTCAAAAGCGATTGCAAATATATACAAAGAAATTATTCTACAAGAAGAAATTTAAAAAAAATCAATGACAATGTGGGAATCCGCTCTATCGCTTCACGACAATTGCATCCTTGAAGCCATTGTTTTGGATGGAAGCTAGTGCCTCTTTTGCCTCCTTTCGGCTGCCGTATTCGCCCACTAAGTAAATGTATTTGTACGCACTAGATGTATTCAGTTTTCTACGCTCAACGCTCATCTTCAACCGCTTAAACGAGTAGTCGTCTGTGTCCAAGGGATTCTTAGAAGAAGCGATTTGGATTCCGAAGGTTGTACCTGTTGATGCGAGTGAAGAGTTTTCAGTGCTTGTTGCTGCAGGTTTTGAACGAATAAAAGAAATGGAAGGATGCTCTTTAACAATTCTTGATCGAAATCCTCTAAATATCGCTGAAGCAATAATTTCTTGACCATACGTTGTGTTTAGAAAGTTTCCCTCCTTTTGGTTGGTAATAAAACCACATTCTACAAGAACACTGGTCATGTTGGTGTATTTGAGGACTTGCAATGAATGCTGTAGGTCCCGTTCGTCTTTAACCCCTCTTGATTTTCTTCCTGCCCGTGAAGAAAATTGTTTTTCTATTTCCCGTGCCAATGCAACGGACTTGTTCAGACTCAGTGAGTGTACGTGAGACTCAGTTCCCCGAACGGATTTACGTTCATTTCCATTGCAATGAATACTTAAAAAATAGTCAGCATTGATAGCGTTTGCCTTGTCCACACGGTTATCTAGACTAGGGTAAACATCTGTGGTACGCGTGTAAACTACACGAACGTTTTGTAAATACTTCTCAATGTATCCACCAAGGTATTTGGCAATTTTTAGATTTAGCTCCTTTTCTGTCAAGTGTTGACCGTTGTTTGAAAGGTGCCCAGGATCATGGCCACCATGCCCAGGATCAATAACAACAATGATCTCTCTTTTTTGTCCCACCGCTTGATATGGCGAAGAACAAAGGATACCGAGAAGCAGAACAACTATAAATCTCATAGGCTCAAATTTAACGTAGATACTTTTTCGTTTCTTTGTATAGCGAAAACCTTACCAATATTGATTTGTTGAAATCAGGAGAACATACAATAGAAACGATAGCGCTTATTGAAGTCGCGGGTTCTCATGATGAGTGTTTACTGACACAAATGCACGCGATTACAAACTCAGGAAATCGAGTCGTCTTAGTCTGTACGCAAGAAATACGAGAACGGAACCCTCATTTTGAACCATATGTAGATGCGTTTTTCATCGTCACCTTTAATGGAAGTAATTTCAAGCGTCTTGGAGAAATGAGACGAACCTTGAAGTTCATGGAAAAAAAAGGCGTTACGCGAGCCGTATTGAACACTGCGCAAGGTGATTTGATGCGTAATTTATGCATAATAGCGTTGTTTTCTTCTATTGAGTTCACAGGAATCATTCACACGACAAGAAAACTAAAAGGAAGTTTCACCCAGAGAATGATAAGCAAAAAGGTAAAGAAATACCTTCTTCTTAGTGAGTACCTTCTTTCTACAGTGAAGGCTCCAAAAGGCGTAAGCTTGGATTATTTTTACCCAATACGATTTGTGACTTCAACAGAAGTAATAGAGAAACGCACTAAAGTGGTGACGGTGATTGGTGGAGTGGAAAACAGGCGTAAGGATTTGAACGGTTTTTTGCAGATGATTGAACAAATCCAAGAGGAGAATATTCGATTCTTTTTCTTGGGGAAGAGTGATCCGTCGAATGAAGATGTGCAGCATTTTCAAGAAAAAATTAAAGAACTGGGGTTGACAACGAAAATCGTAACCTTCGATGATTTTGTTCCTCAAAAAGAATTTAGCACTTATTTAAACAACACAGATCTGATTTTACCATTGATCCACCCAGACACGCCCAGCGCAGATCAATATTTTAAGAATCAGATTTCAGGAGCAATGAGTGTTTCATTCGGATTAAAAATACCCATGCTTATTCATGAAGCATATCAGAATATTGAAGAAATGAATGGTGCTAGTTTTTACTATTCGGTCGATAGTTTTTCTGAGGTTTTGAGTTCATCCTTGCAGACTGTAGATTCAAAAAAGACAGCAATGAAGAATGATGAGCGTTATAATGTAGATTTTCAAGAAGAGAGATACCTGAAATTTTTATTCAGCTAAGTGAAGTAGTCAAGAACGATTTTTGCTTTTGCAGCGCCAACTACTTCTGTTAGCTCTTTTTTACTAGCCTCTCGAATTTTTGAAACCGTTTTGAAATGCTTCATCAAATCCTCATATGTTTTTGGGCCAATTCCTTTAATTTGCGTCAATTCAGAAACAAGAGAAGCCTTGCTTCGTTTATTACGGTGATGCGTTATTCCGAATCGGTGTGCTTCATTTCTAAGGTGTTGAACCACCTTTAAGCTTTCAGAGCGTTTGTCGATATAGATCGGTAGACTATCACCAGGAAAGAAGATTTCTTCCAATTTCTTAGCAATTCCAACAATGGCAATTTGTTTTCGCAAACCGAGATCGTCCAGTGCTTTCAAGGCCGAACTCAACTGCCCTTTTCCACCATCGATTATGATTAATTGTGGCAAGGATTCTCCTTCATCCTTAAGTCGTCGGTAACGTCGGTATACAGCTTCTTCCATCGACGCGAAATCATCTGGACCCTCAACCGTCTTGATGTTGAAATGGCGGTAATCTCTTTTACTCGGCTTGGCGTTCCTGAAGACAACGC
>CAJQJL010000135.1 GCA_905478665.1 uncultured Flavobacteriales bacterium | reverse complement strand
GCAACCCGTCAATGTCGTCGTCAATCCACCACCAAACCTAGTGATTACAGATCCAGCGGCAGTATGTTCGCCAGGAACGATTGACTTAACAGCTGCGGCAGTAACAGTAGGTAGTGATCCAGGAACATTGACGTATTGGCAAGATGCTGGAGCAACAATCCCTGAAGCTACACCAGCTACAGTAGGTACGGGTACATATTATATTCAAATTCAAGATGGAAATGGGTGTATGAGTATTGCAGCCGTAAATACAGTTGTGAATCCACTGCCGAATCTTGTAGTTACAGACCCAGTGGCAGTATGTGCGCCAGGAACAGTTGATTTAACAGCAGCGGCAGTAACAGCTGGTTCAGATGCTGGAACATTGACGTATTGGCAAGATGCAGGTGCAACAATTCCTGAAGCTACTCCAGGTGCTGTAGGAACTGGAACATATTACATTCAAATTCAAGATGTAAATGGTTGTACAAGTATTGCAGCGGTAAATGCTACGGTAACAGCATCACCGAACTTAGTGATCACAGATCCAGCGGCAGTTTGTTCACCAGGAACGATTGACTTGACGGCTGCGGCGGTAACAGTTGGTTCTGATCCAGGAGCATTGACGTATTGGCAAGATGCTGGAGCGACAATTGTTGAAGGAACGCCAGGAGCTGTAGGAAACGGAACATATTATATTCAATTGGATATCGGTGGCGGTTGTACTTCAATCGGAGCAGTAAATGCGACTGTGAATCCATTACCTAATGTTGTTATTACTGATCCAGTAGCAGTATGCGCGCCAGGAACAGTTGATTTGACAGCTGCGGCAGTGACCGCTGGAAGTGATCCAGGAACAATAACGTATTGGCAAGATGCTGGAGCAACAATTCCTGAAGCGACGCCAGCTGCAGTAGGCACAGGTACATATTATATTCAAATCCAAGATGGAAATGGGTGTGCAAGTGTAGCTGCGGTAAACGTGACCGTTGATCCATTGCCTAATTTGGTGATTACAGATCCAGCGGCGGTATGTGCGCCAGGAACAGTTGATTTAACAGCAGCAGCAGTAACAGCTGGTTCAGATGCTGGAACATTGACATATTGGACAGATGCTGGAGCAACAATTGTTCTTGGGACTCCAAATGCTGTTTCAGCAACGGGTACTTATTATATACAACTTGACAATGGAACATGTACGATCGTACAGCCTGTAAATGTTGTTGTTAACCCATTGCCGAACTTAGTAATCACAGACCCAGCGGCAGTATGTGCGCCAGGGACTATTGATCTAACTGCAGCAGCTGTAACAGCTGGTTCAGATGCAGGGACATTAACGTATTGGACGGATGCTGGAGCGACGATTGCTTTGGGTACACCAAACGCAGTTGGAACAGGAACATATTACATTCAACTGGATAATGGAACATGTACTAGTGTTCAAGCGGTTAATGTGACAATTGATCCATTACCAAATCTTGTGATTACAGACCCTTCTGCGGTTTGTGCGCCTGGAACTGTTGATTTAACAGCAGCGGCGGTTACAGCAGGTTCAGATGCAGGGACATTAACGTATTGGACAGATGCAGGTGCAACGAGTGCGCTTGGTACTCCGAATTCAGTTGCTGCGACAGGAACATATTACATCCAATTGGATAATGGAACATGTACTAGCGTACAAGCAGTGAATGTGTCTGTCACAGCTGCGCCGAACCTAGTTGTTACTGATCCAACGGCAGTATGTGCGCCAGGAACAGTTGATTTAACGGCAGCGGCAGTAACGGCAGGTTCCGATCCAGGAACGTTAACTTACTGGACGGATGCTGGAGCAACTATCGCAATGGCGACGCCAGCAACTGCAGGAACTGGAACGTATTACATCCAATTAGATGTTGGAGGTTGTTCAAGCATTGGTGCTGTTAACGCATTGGTTAACGCATCGCCAAACTTGGTGATTACAGATCCAGCTGGAATTTGTTCTCCTGCTACAATCGATCTTACGGTAGCGGCAGTAACGGCGGGTTCTGATCCAGGGACATTGACGTACTGGACAGATGCTGGGGCGACTATCGCTCTTGGAACGCCGGGAGCTGTTGGCACAGGAATGTATTATATACAACTAGAAGATGGAAATACATGTACAAGCGTTCAGGCAGTAAACGCAGTTGTAAATGCAATTCCAAATGTAACGGCGACTAATAGTGGTCCGATTTGTTCAGGAAGTTCATTTACACTTAATGAGACTGCAGGTGATGCAACGTCTTGGATGTGGGTAACATCTGGTGGTGCAGTGATAACGACAAACACGGATCAATCACCAACCGTTTCAGGTGCTGTTGATGGTGAAATGTTTACAGTTACTGTAATGGACGGTAATGGATGTGTGAACACAGATATCACAGCTGTTTCGGTTATTCCGCAACCAGTTATAGATGTTCAAGCAGACGTAACCGTTTGTGGTGGTTATACGTTGCCAGCAATTACAGGAACGAACCTTACAGGTGCTGAAGCTTACTATGATGGACCTCAAATTAGTGGTGGTGCTGTTATTTCAAACTTGACGCTTGCAGGTACGCAAACAGTATGGGTGTATGACGGTAACGGTTCTTGTTCTGATGAATTTAGTTTTGTCGTAACAGTTAATCCATTGCCAACTATTAATAGCTTGACAGGTTCTTCATCTTATTGTGAGGGAGATGCAGTTGCAGATATTATGGTAGGAGTTGTAGGGACACCGAACTGGACAGTGAATTATACCTTGGATGGTGTAGCGCAAACGGCGACTGGTTCGACGAGTCCAATGTCCTTAGGAAACACTGCTGGAACGTATGTTCTTGTTGATATAACAGATGCGAATTGTTCAAATACGCTTTCTGGTTCACAGGTGATTATCATTAATCCTTATCCGATTGAACCTATAGCTGGAACAGATGAGACCTATTGCTCAACAGATATTTTTAGCGATATGACAGCTTCTGGAACTGGTGGAACGTTCACGTGGTATTCAGATGTGGCGCTGACAGATGTTCTCGGTACAGGTTCGACATTAACTCCAACAAATACAGAGGGAACAACAACTTATTATGTTACAGAGTCAACAAACGGTTGTGAAGGTCCTGCTAGCATGGTTGTGATTACTGTAGAAAATTGTGAGGTAATTATTCCAACGGCATTTACGCCTGATGGAGATTTGGCGAACGATTTCTGGGAGATCTTGTACTTGGATAGCAACTATCCTGACAATATTGTTAGAATATTTAACAGATGGGGTAGTTTGATTTACGAGCATCAATCAAGCGCTTCGAATCCTTATAGTTCTAATATGTGGGACGGAACGTATCAGGGAGCACCGCTGCCAGTAGGGTCGTACTATTTCATTATTGACTTTAACGATGGTGGAGCTGATCCTGAGAAAGGAACTGTTTCGATTATATTGAATAAGTAACCATTCTATAATTGAGGGGTGGGCGATTAATTGATGATGTCAAGTGTAGAAAAAAGCATAGCCGCTGTTGAGATACGGGAGATATTTCAAAATCAGCATGACGGTCTTGAGTCCAATGAAGGATACAAGGTGCTAATTTCTCATTTTGGAACTTTTTCGCATGATTTGGTAAGTAGTCTTTCGAGCAGTACGGAAGAACTATTGATCTCATCAGGAGATCAACGTATGGTTGTTAAGCGTTTATTCTCAATTCTTATAGAAGGACTTCAGAATATTCGTTTACATGGAGAGAAGGATGATGTGGGTAGGCAATTGGGGTTTGTTGTCGTTGCTAGAGGGAAAGAAGATTACCGGATTATCATGGCGAATATCATTAATGCTGAGGATCATGTAAAGGTGGAGAAGTACCTTGAGCAGATAAATCATTACACTGTTGCAGAGTTGAAGGAAACCTACCTCTCCGTTCTCACAAATGAATTTCTGAGTGATAAAGGCGGTGCAGGACTTGGGTTTATTACTACACGAATGAAATCAGGAAATCCACTGAGGTATAGTTTTTATGCCTTGAAGAGTGAGCAGATGCTTTTTACATTTGATGTACAGCTGAGTAGAAAAATAATGTGACAAAAGTCATAGATTGGTTTCAGAAAGTTTGATATATTTGTTTAGAATTATTCTAAATAGATGGATCAACAGGTATTTCAATTGCAAGTGATTAAGTCAGAAGCTCTAGAGTTTGAGTGCAAGAAGAAGAAATGCTGTAAAAAGTTCAAGAAGAACGGCGTAAGCTGTAAGAAGTGTCCAAAATTCTAATTTCAACAATTTCATAAGGCTTCAATTATTTCAATTTTCATTGATTTGTTTATTATTGCAAGGTATTCGCCAGTGTAAAAGAAATGATATGAGCAAAAAGAAAAGGAGTAATGTTGTGTATTCAACAAATCCAGATTTTAACTATTCTCATGATGATGAAGAAATGCATGAGGAACTTGATCCCAGTGATCAGCGTTTGTATGTTTCGATAGATCGAAAAAGCAGAGGGGGAAAGGAAGTAACACTTGTTGAAGGTTTCGTTGGTCCGGTGGATGAATTGAAGGAGCTTGCAAAGAAATTAAAGAGTAAGTGCGGTGTTGGTGGAACTGCCAAAGATGGTGAAATTATCGTTCAGGGAAATTTCAAGGATAAAGTCTATGATTTATTAGTAGCTGATGGGTTTTCGGTTAAGAAGAAAGGGGGCTAGAAAAAGGATAGCCTGATTTTACGCTAAATCGAAATCAACCAATAATCCGACAGAAAAATGAATACGCAAAACCAGGCAACCTAAACCAAAAACAAACGAAAACTCTAAGACAAGTCTTCGATTCTACTAACCTAACTGAATCTAAGATACTTTATTCGTCTTAAAGTTTTTCAACAAAAATTTAAAATGCGTGTTTTATTGACTTAACAGTCTTAAAAACACAGTACGTTGTAAAAATAGGTATAATAAACCGATTTAGTAACGGGGTTATTGAAAAATTATTCTGTGCTGATCGTATTGAGCAGTTTCTTATCATTGGGTAAGAAAAGTAAGATTTACGAATTGTCGCTCTCAGTTGAACCGACACTTCGTAATCAGGATATTTTTTTACGATTGAAGAATAGATTAGCCAGAAATTTCGATTATCTTTGCCCTTGATGGAACGACAAGTCATTCTTAATTCAAGGCACTTCGAGCTTACGATTAACAGACTTTGTTATCAACTCATCGAAATTCACAATGATTTTTCCAATACCGTTCTTATAGGTCTACAGCCTAGAGGTGTAAATTTGGTCACACGATTAAAAGAACAGCTGGAATCCATTCTTGAAAAGGAAATTGTCTGCGGTAATCTGGATATTACTTTTTATAGAGATGATTTCAGAAGAAGAGAGATGCCATTGATTCCCAGTGCAACAAATATCGACTTTGTAATTGAAGGAAAGAATGTAGTATTAGTAGATGATGTCCTCTACACAGGAAGAACAATACGTTCAGGATTAGATGCCTTACTTGCATTCGGCCGACCTGAAAAAGTTGAGTTGTTGACATTAATTGACAGAAGATTCAAAAGAGATTTACCCATTCAAGCCGACTATGTTGGAAAAACGGTTGACACCTTAAAATCTGAGCGTGTTTCAGTTGAGTGGGAAGAAATAGAAGGAGAAGATAAAGTTGTACTTTTTACACCAGAGGCAAATGGATAGTTTAAGCGTAGACCATTTAATAGGTATAAAAGATCTTACCAATAACGACATAGATCTCATCTTTAAAACAGCAGATGCTTTTAAAGAAGTAATCAACCGTCCTATTAAAAAGGTTCCTTCGTTACGAGATATTACGATTGCAAATCTATTTTTTGAAAATTCAACACGAACACGACTGTCTTTCGAATTGGCAGAGAAAAGACTTTCATCTGATGTTGTGAACTTTTCAGCGGCAAGTAGCTCTGTAAAGAAAGGAGAGACGCTTATTGATACGGTCAATAACATTTTGTCTATGAAAGTGGATATGGTTGTTATGCGCCATCCAAACCCAGGAGCCGCAAAGTTTCTTTCGGAAAGAGTGGATGCACGAGTTATTAATGCTGGAGACGGAACGCATGAGCACCCAACGCAAGCACTTTTGGATGCGTATTCAATTCGCGAACGTTTGGGAACTGTGAAAGGCAAGAAGGTGGTAATCGTAGGTGATATTTTACACTCGCGAGTTGCGCTTTCAAATATTTATTGTCTGCAAAAATTAGGAGCCGAAGTCATGGTGTGTGGGCCTACAACACTTATTCCCAAGTATATTCATGAGCTTGGAGTTAAAGTTGAACACAACCTTGTAAAAGCATTGGAATGGTGTGATGTAGCTAACATGCTGCGAATTCAATTGGAACGCCAAGATATAAAATACTTTCCTTCACTGAGAGAGTATTCGATGCAGTATGGCTTAACCAAAGAGATTTTGGATAACCTAGATAAGAAGATTGTTGTGATGCACCCAGGGCCAATCAACCGAGGGGTAGAGATCACGAGTGATGTTGCTGATTCGGAGCAAGCAATTATTTTGCAACAGGTTGAGAACGGCGTAGCGGTGCGAATGGCCGTCATTTATTTGTTGGCATCAAAGATTAAGCGACAATAAATTTTACTACATTTGAAAGAAACAACCACAAATGGATTTTACAGTTAATCAAGAAAATAAAACAGCTGTTGTAAAAACAAATGTTGAGCGTTTAAACGTTTCAAATGCTTCTGAATTGAAGGCTGAATTAGTTTTATTGAATAAGAGTAATGTAAATAATATTGTGATTGATATGTCAAAAACGAAGTATTGTGACTCCTCTGGATTGAGTGCAATATTAGTTGCAAATAGACTTTGTAAAGACACCAATGGGCAATTTGTACTCGCGGGTCTTATGCCTAACGTTCAGAAATTGATTGAAATAGCGCAGCTTGATAAAGTGCTAACGATCGCAGCGTCAGAAAAAGAAGCACTCGCAATTATCGAGAAGTGAGTTTTTCTGTTACCGTTCTTGGCAGTGGTTCTGCAGTTCCAACATCAAGAAGAGGTTTAACTTCCCAATATATTTTATGCAGAGGTCGCCACATTTTAATTGATTGTGGAGAAGGAACACAGATGAGAATTCGAAAATACGGTGTCAAATTTCAACGTATCGAACACATCCTTATTTCGCATCTTCATGGAGATCACTATTTCGGACTCGTTGGCTTGTTGAGTACAATGCATCTGATGGGGAGGCGAAAACAAATTCAAATTCATGGTCCGAAGGGCTTGAAAGAGATCGTTGAAATGCAATTGAATTACGAAGGTGCCCGATTGGCTTTTGAAGTTTCATTCAATGTTCTAGACTCCAAAACTGTAGGAGTGGTTTTTGAAGATGAAAAGATAAGCATCCAACACTTTCCTTTAGCACATCGCATACCAACAGCAGGGTTCGTTATTCGTGAAAAATTGGCGGAGCGACATTTGAAGGCTGAATTAGCTCAGCAAGATGGTGTTAAGATCGCTTATTTTCATCGCTTAAAAAAAGGGGAAGACGTTATTGATGAAGATGGGAGCTTGATTTCCTTTGAGAAATACACACGGGCACCCGATTCGCCAAGAGCGTACGCCTTTTGCTCTGATACAAAGTATAGTGAAGCAATAATTCCAAGTATTCAAGGTGTTGATCTTTTGTATCACGAGGCAACATTCATTGAGCAGCACCTTGATCGAGCGAAAGCAACAATGCATACGACGGCTTCTCAAGCTGCAACAATCGCACAAAAGGCTTCCGTCGGAAAGTTGATAATGGGGCATTTGAGCGCACGCTATGATTCAGTAGAACAACATGTCGAAGAGGCAAAGGTGATTTTTGAGAATTCTGAGGTTGCCGAGGATGGTGAAACCTATCTGCTGTAGCGCTAAATTCTAAGATCTAAAACCTAAAATCTAGCTATCAACATTATCAACCGTTTTTAGTGAATAAGTTCTCTGAGATTGCGTGAAAACACGCCTTATAGTTCCTTATATTTGGGAGTTCTCCGATAAAAGTTGTTAAATGGCAGAAAATCAATATACTGAGGATAATATTCGTTCCCTTGATTGGAAGGAACATATTCGTCTGCGTCCAGGAATGTACATTGGGAAATTGGGCGATGGCTCATCTGCAGATGATGGAATATATATTCTCGTAAAAGAGGTGGTAGATAATTGCATTGACGAATTCGTCATGGGCAATGGTAAGAAAGTGGATATTGTAATCAAGGATGGAAAAGTTGTTGTTCGTGATTACGGTAGAGGAATTCCCTTGGGAAAAGTTGTGGATGTTGTTTCCAAAATTAATACGGGGGGTAAATACGATTCAAAAGCATTTAAGAAATCTGTAGGTCTGAATGGAGTTGGTTCGAAGGCAGTAAATGCCTTGTCTTCTCATTTTATGGTTTATTCGGTTAGAGAAGGGCAGAAGAAAGAAGCTGCTTTTGTTCGAGGAGAGTTGGTGAATGATCCAAAGGTCGCAAAAACGGATGAGGAGAATGGAACCTATGTTGAGTTTATACCAGACGATACGGTCTTTAAGAAGTTCGTGTATAAGACGGCCTACTTGACCAAAATGATTTGGAATTATTGCTACCTCAATAGAGGATTGGTGATTAGACTGAACGGTGAACGATTCCAATCAAAAAATGGATTAAAGGATTTATTGGAGGATAACATGGATGGTGATCCCTTGTACCCAATAATTCATCTTGAAGGAGACGATATAGAGGTTGCGTTTACGCATGGTAAAACGTACGGTGAAGATTACTACTCATTTGTCAATGGTCAGCACACTACACAAGGAGGTACTCATCAGAGCGCGTTTAGAGAGTCTGTAGCGAAAGTGATAAAGGATTTCTACGGAAAGAATTATGAAGCTTCTGATATTCGCCAATCAATTGTCGCGGCAATCGCGGTGAAGGTAATTGAACCAGTATTTGAGTCACAGACAAAAACGAAGCTTGGATCAACAGAAATTGAACCTGATGGGAAATCGATGCGGGCTTTTATCAATGATTTCTTGAAAGAGAAATTGGATAACTATTTGCACAGAAACCCAGATGTTGTAGAGACGCTTGAAAGGAAGATAAAGCAATCGGAGAAGGAGCGCAAGGAGCTTTCAGGAATTCGAAAAATAGCACGTGATAGAGCCAAAAAGGCCAATCTTCACAATAAGAAGTTGCGGGATTGTAGAACGCATCTTACCGATACAAAAAACGACAAAAGGGAAGAAACAACACTTTTCATCACCGAGGGAGATTCAGCAAGTGGATCAATCACTAAGTCGAGAGATGTGAACACGCAAGCCGTATTTTCATTGAAAGGAAAGCCACTTAACAGTTACGGTCTAACGAAGAAAGTGGTGTATGAGAATGAAGAGTTTAATTTGATTCAGGCTGCCTTGAATATCGAGGACGATATGGATGATTTGCGCTACAATAAAATTGTGATCGCAACCGATGCCGATGTCGACGGAATGCACATCCGATTGTTGTTATTGACATTCTTTCTTCAGTTTTTTCCTGATTTAATCAAGCGGAATCATGTGTATGTGCTGCAAACACCGTTGTTTAGAGTCCGCAATAAGAAGAAAACAATCTACTGCTACTCAGAACAGGAACGAAGAGATGCGATGGCAGAATTGGGGAAAAATCCAGAGATAACACGATTTAAAGGATTGGGAGAGATTTCACCTGATGAATTTCAACACTTTATTGGTGAGGACATTCGATTGGAACCTGTAATTTTATCAAAAGAAGCTTCAATAGATTCAATTCTCTCCTATTTCATGGGGAAGAACACTCCACAACGACAGGAGTTCATCATTGACAATTTACGAGTTGAAGAAGATGTCATTGATGCAGAAGACACAGCTGCTGATACGGAAGCTAAGGATAACACTAATTTAGAAAAAGCATCATAGAATGGCTAACGAAGACGACGCGATAGACGACAACGGGTTGAACGACGAAAACGAAGAGCAGAATGAAGATTCACTTGATGCTGAGTCAACAGATGATGCCTCAAACCCATTTAGTGAACGGACGCTCGACGATAATATCATTCCCGTTAGTGGACTGTATGAGAATTGGTTTTTAGATTATGCCTCGTATGTAATCTTAGAAAGAGCAGTTCCATCGCTGCATGACGGATTTAAGCCCGTTCAGCGAAGAATTTTACATTCCATGAAGGAAATGGATGATGGGCGCTACAATAAAGTGGCGAACATTATTGGTAATACTATGAAATATCACCCACACGGTGATGCTTCAATTGGAGATGCCTTAGTGCATCTTGGACAAAAAGATTTGTTAATTGACTGTCAGGGAAACTGGGGAAATACGCTTACAGGCGATGGTGCGGCGGCTCCGCGTTATATTGAGGCGAGAATTTCAAAGTTAGCTGCCCACATTGTCTTTAATGCGAAAACAACAAATTGGTTAAGAAGTTACGATGGGCGAAACAAAGAACCAGATCAGTTACCAGTTAAATTCCCATTACTCTTAGCGCAGGGAGCTGAAGGTATTGCGGTGGGAATGGCATGTAAAATAATGCCGCACAATTTTGTGGAATTGATCGAGCAATCGATTAATCATTTACGTGGAAAAGGGGTGAAGATTTTCCCTGATTTCGCGAATGGTGGATCTATTGATGTTTCGAATTACAATGATGGTTTAAGAGGTGGGAAGATTAGAGTCCGCGCAAAAATCGTTAAAGAGGATAACAAGACCCTGCTTATTACCGAAGTCCCTTATGGAACAACTACGTCCCTTATCGAGTCAATTTTAAAAGCCAACGATAAGGGCAAAATTAAGATTAAGAAAATTGAGGATAACACGGCTGCAACTGCTGAGGTGAAAATTCATTTAGCGCCTGGTGTTTCACCTGATAAAACGGTCGATGCGCTTTATGCTTTCACGGATTGTGAAGTGTCAATCTCTCCTAATAGTTCAGTGATTGATGGAGATAAGCCTCGCTTTATGGGCGTGACTGAGATTCTCAAAGTTAATACAGACAATACCGTTAACTTACTGAAGCGTGAGCTTGAAATTCGCTTGGATGAGTTGCAACGTCAGTGGCATTTTTCAACCTTGGAGAAAATCTTCATTAATGAAGAAATGTACATCGACTTCAAGAATTATAGTGACAAAGAAAGTCTGTATGGCTATATGTATAAGGCGTTCAAGCCATTCAAGAAGCAGTTGATTCGCGAGATTGAAGATGAAGACTTGCACCGTTTGACGCAAATTCCAATGATCCGTATTACGCGATTTGATGCCAATAAAGCAGATGATACAATTGCGAAGAT
>CAJQJL010000134.1 GCA_905478665.1 uncultured Flavobacteriales bacterium | reverse complement strand
GAGCCAGAGAATAAGATTCCCCATCCTTTTGGCAGTGTTCCAGATTTGTAGGACAATGATGTTCTTAAAAATGTTCCTGTTCCGTACTCTTGACGTACTTTAATTTCTCGTTTCCCTCCTGTATTCTGTGTTAGAATGTTCATTGTTCCACCTACCGAGGGCATGGCAAGTTTTGTTGCTCCCAATCCTCTTTGCACCTGCACCTGTGATGTTATCGCATCCAAACCAAACCAGTTTGACCAATACACCCATCCATTTTCCATATCGTTGACAGGCACACCGTCAATCATAACACCAACATTTCGCTGGCTAAAACCACGTATCGTGATTCTGGCATCACCGTCTCCACCTCCTTGTTGTGTTGCGTGAACACCAGGTTTCGAATTTAAAATCATTGGTAAATCCTGAGAACCCAATTCTTCCTCTATTTCCTTTTTCCCTAAAGTCGTAACAGCAACGGGCGTTTTTCGATCCTGCGCAAGGTTTCCAATAACTTTAACTTCCTCTAGTTCTTGACTTCCACCTAGAATAATCTCATAGTTAAAATCCGCTTTATCGACTGTCAATGCAACACGCATAGTGTCAAACGAAAGCATGGTGATCGTCATGTTATATTCCCCAAAAGGAACATTTTCGATCGTGTAATTTCCATCAAAATCAGAAATTGCTCTGTGCTCAGGAGACAAAATAATCTTAGCACCAACAACTGGTTGTTTCGCACCGTTATCCGTCACTTTCCCGCTAACGGTAGCAACTTGAGAAATTGCCGTGAAGCTGCTGATCACGACAAGAATAGATAGGAGAGATTTCATTTACTGTTTTCAAAAAAGAGGTCGATAAATCGACCTCTTGATTAGATATTGTTACGGCTATTTAACAATTACTCGTTTGGTAACTGTACTTCCTGAATTATCTGTAAGCTTCACGAAATAAACACCTCTTCTTTTTCCTAGATCAAAGGAAACCAAAGTCTTTGAATTGTTCGTTATACTCAAAACGTTCTGTCCTAATGAATTCACTACATCTATTGAGCTGTAATCATTCGCTCCGTTAATGAAGAATTCTCCACTTGACGGATTTGGGAAGATCGATAGTTTAGTAGCTTTTATTGGATCAACACTCAACGGAGCGCAATCGCATGTATGAGATCCTAATGTTGACCAGTTACCGTAAAGTTGACCGCCTATGTCAATTACTGCAGGAATAGAATCATACTCCAACAAAGGATCAAAATAAGAGATCGTAGGGTTGATTTCCCCTTTCAAGACAGTCGCTTTACGAAGCATTGAGTGATCAGCTGTAACCGTGTCACCTGCAGCAACGTATGGAAAGTCAGCAGTCCAACCTGCGCCAGTTCCACTTCCTGGATTTTCACCAATTTTACCGAATACGTCAATTAATTGCGCACCTACAATGTTAGCTGGCGTTCCCTTTGCCAATACCACAGCATCATTCCCATTCCAATACCAAGTCTTATTGACATTGTAATCTGGTGAATACCATCCGTCTGCTCTTATTGCTAATGAATCCCAAACTGGAGCTTCGTTCCCAGTTCCATTTGGATCTTGTTTATCTACAACTCCGACGTATACGTCATAAGGTGCAATAGACCCTGATAATTGTACTGCATATTCTGGCGTGGCAGATGTTGCTCCATTCGAATAACGAACAACCATATATTGGCTTAAATCAATCGTCGCGTTCGTTGGATTATAGATTTCCAGTGCTTTGTTGTTACTCCATCCTTCCACGTATTCCGATATAAATAGATCAGAACAATCCTGACCGAATGACATGAAACTCATAATAGTACTTAATACAAGTAGTGTTCTTTTCATAAGAAATTGATTTTATTAGTTGATAATGAATTTGCTATAGAAATAAACGAAGATGAATGTACAGAAGTTGGAAACGCGTAATCTGCGTTCATTCGATTGATACCGATCGGCAATCGTTGCGTGTAGTACATTTCTAGATCATTCTTCGCTCTGTTTTTCTCCTACGTGGTTTCAGCAAAATTGAATGCATCAAGGACAACACGCCGGAAATACCTTACAAAGGTAAAACAAAATGAACTATTCGTCATTATTAATTTATCAACAAAAGGTTAATGTTTTTAACGATTTCACAATTGCCAAACCTTAAACATTTCCTATTTTTAGCATTCTGCATATATATTAAATCAGCAAATTATGAAATTGAAATTCACCTTACTAGTAGCACTCGTATGCTTCTCTACGACTTTATTAGGACAGAAATTATCCGTTGAAAAAATCTGGAAAAAGTACGAATTCTATGGAAAGTCGGTGTATGGTTTCCGGTCAATGAACGACGGGAATTATTTCACACAAATTTCTGAGATGGATGGAAATGCGGGAATCACTAAGCATGAATTTACAAATAGTGATGCAAAGGGTGAGATACTTGTTTCCCCCGATTTGTTGAAGGTTGACGGCGAAGTTTTGGAAATGGATGATTATTTCTTCAATGAAGATGAATCGAAAGTGTTGATTACAACAAAGACTGAAAGTATCTACCGTCGTAGCTTCTCTGCAACTTATTATTTACTTGATTTAGAGACTAAAAAGATTCAGGCTTTGGATGACACGAGACAACCTCAAACCTTGGCAGAATATTCCCCTGATGGAAAAAAGGTTTCTTACGTCCATAAAAACAACATCTATATAAAGGACATTGAATCTGGCAAAGTGACACAAGTGACTGCTGATGGGGAAAACAACAAAATCATCAATGGTACTACTGATTGGGTTTATGAAGAAGAATTCGCAATCATTAAGGGGTACGGTTGGTCACCTGACAGTAAGCACATTGCTTTTTTACGTTTCGATGAATCAGATGTTAAGGAGTTCAATTTACTCTATTACAATACGCTCTACCCAGACCTATATACATTTAAATACCCAAAGGCTGGAGAGGACAACTCTGTTGTTACGGCTCACATGTACTCACTTGAACAAGCGAAGACAGAGAAAATTAACCTAGGCGAATACGAATATATCCCTCGTTTAAAATGGTCTGCAAGCAGCAATAAACTGATTGTTCAAACGATGAATCGCCACCAAAACAACTTGAAGTATCATTTGATTTGCCCTATTGAGGGAAAAATAGATTCCAAAATTTTCTATGAAGAAACGTCAAAAACGTATGTAGAGATTGATGATAACTTGTTGATTCTGAAAGATGGTCAATCCATATTAAGAACAAGTGAAGCAGATGGATACAATCACATTTACAAACTTTCTTTTGATGGATCTGTACAACAGGTAACAAAAGGAGAATGGGATGTCATAGAGTTTCTAGGAATTGACGAAAAAGGCAAAACTATTTACTACACTTCAGCTGAAAGTGGACCCATTTATAAAGGCATCTATAAAATAGACTTAAAAGGAAAAAAGAAAAAACTGATCAGTTCTGACAAAGGATACAATGATGCTGACTTCTCTAGCGGAATGAAGTATTTCATCAAAACGTATTCGGATGCCAATACACCTCCAGTTTTTACACTTTGTGATAACAATGGAGCTGAACTAAGTACACTTGAAAACAATCTTCAACTTAGAAATACGCTTTCTGCTTATGAGCTCCCAAAAAAGGAGTTTGTTAAATTCAAGGGACATGAAATTGAATTGAACGGTTGGATGATCAAGCCTGCGGATTTTGACCCTTCAAAAAAGTATCCAGTTTACATAAACATATATGGCGGACCTGGCGCAAATACGGTTAATGATTCTTGGGGAGGACAAAATTACATGTATCATCAGCTTTTAGCTCAAAATGGGTACATCGTTGTTTCCGTTGATCCTCGAGGAACAATGTATCGTGGAGAGGAATTCAAGAAGTCTACATATTTGGAGCTCGGAAAACTGGAAACAGAAGACTTCATAGCCGTTGGTAAGGAACTTCAAGGATACGATTACGTTGATGCTTCTCGCATTGGAATGATGGGATGGAGCTACGGAGGATTTATGACTACGTTAGCAATGACAAAAGGAGCAGATGTTTTCAAAATGGGAATTGCAGTCGCACCTGTAACAAATTGGAGATATTACGACAACATCTACACGGAGCGATTTATGCGTACACCGCAAGAAAACGCAAGTGGATACGATGAAAATTCACCAATCAATTTTGTTGATAAACTAAAAGGAAAATACCTCATTATTCATGGGGCTGGAGATGACAATGTCCACTACCAAAATACAATGGAAATGATCAATGCATTGGTGGCAGCGAACAAACAATTTGACCACTTTATTTATCCGAACAAGAATCATGGAATTTACGGAGGCAATACGCGAAATCATTTGTTTAACATGATGTTAGAATTCACCTTGGAAAATTTGTAATATTTGACGGAAAATATTTCGCGTCTACCTTGATAGAATTGAAATGAAGTATTACCTTAGGCGACCGAATATACTTGCACAAAAGACATTAAGAAAAAAATGAGTGAAACTGCTAAAATAGAATTGGACGGAAAGTCGTACGAACTACCTGTAATTGAGGGGACTGAAAAAGAAAAAGGTATTGATATTAGTAAACTGAGAGGTGGAACTGGTGGATATATTACTTTAGACCCTGGATTTAAAAACACAGGAAGTACGAAAAGTGCTATTACTTATCTGGATGGTGAAAATGGAATTTTACGTTACAGAGGATATCCAATTGAGCAGTTGGCTGAAAAAGCAAGCTTTCTTGAAGTTGCATATTTATTAATTTACGGGGAACTTCCTAGTTCTCAGGAATTTGAAACTTTCACTACAAGTATTACAAACCACACGTTGGTACACGAAGACATGAAGCAATTCTTCGAGGCATACCCAGCGCAAGCGCATCCTATGGGAATTCTTGCATCAATGGTTTGTTCACTTTCTACATTTTATCCAGAATCTTTAGATCCAGACAGAGGACCTGAAGCAAAGGATTTAACAATACACAGATTAATTGCAAAGTTGCCAACCTTGGCAGCATGGTCATATAAGAATGCATTGCGTCATCCTATTATGTACCCAAACAATAAATACGATTACACACAAAACTTCTTGCACATGATGTACGCGATGCCGACATCTGACTACGAGATGGATCCAGTAATCGTTTCAGCATTAAATACATTATTGATTCTTCACGCGGACCACGAACAAAATTGTTCAACTTCTACGGTACGTATCGTTGGATCATCGCATGCAAACCTTTATTCATCAATCTCAGCTGGAATCAATGCGCTTTGGGGGCCCCTACACGGAGGTGCAAACCAAGCAGTAATTGAAATGCTTGAGAAAATTGCCAATGATGGTGGTGATGTTGACAAATGGGTTGTAAAGGCAAAAGATAAGAGTGATTCATTCCGCTTGATGGGATTCGGACATCGTGTATACAAGAACTTCGATCCACGTGCTACGATTATCAAAAAAGCATGTGACGATGTACTTGACAAATTAGGTGTTGATGATCCATTATTGGACATTGCGAAGAAATTAGAAAAAGTAGCCTTGGAAGATGAGTACTTCAAGGAGCGTAATTTATATCCAAACGTTGACTTCTATTCTGGAATTATCTACAAAGCAATTGGGATACCAACAGAAATGTTTACGGTAATGTTCGCTATTGGACGTTTACCAGGATGGATTGCACAATGGAAAGAAATGATTGAGAACGGTGAACCAATCGGTCGTCCTCGCCAGATATATACTGGAGAAAACGAAAGAGACTACGTTCAATTCCAAGATAGATAATCAAAAAAAATCTTTGAAAGGCGCTTTTATAAGCGCCTTTTTTGTTTTCAATTTTTCGATTGTTGACCTCAATACCTTAATAAATTCTGACTATGAAATATTTTAACATCGGACCTCTACTATTTATCCTCTTTCCTCTGTCCACTTCTGCTCAATCTGCTTGCGTGACTCAATTGCAAGCACAGGAATATAAATATGTCAACGAGATTATGGAGATGCAGAAAAAACATCAATATGAACTCGACGAAAAGGAAAGTCGATTGCAATTGATGACGCTTGAACGACAATTGGAGCAAGAGAAAGGAGCGAAATCAAGAATTGCCGGTATAGCCATCGGGACATTCTTTGGAGGAATCTTTTTCCTGACAACGGTTCTTTTCTTGATTCTATTCTTGGTCAAGAATAGTCAACTAAGGCGCACAAAAATTGGATACTAACAATTGACCTTACAGAATCTCAATCATTTGAATGGATTAATATAAAGATTGAGTTAAATTTATGCCATGGGAGAAGTAATCGGAATAGCAACACGACCAAAGAAACGTGCGCCAATGGATGTCTATTATGCGGCAAACGTGACTTTCGCGAAAGGCGTAGGTGATGACAGCAGGGGTAAATTTCGAAACCACAGGCAGGTTACTGTCATGAGTAAAGAAAGCTGGGATGAGGTATGTAGCGAATTAGATCGACGTCTGCACTGGGCTACACGTCGTGCCAATATACTAATCAGTGGTGTTGATTTAGAAAACACCGTAGGCAACTACTTGAGAATTGGTAAAGATGTACTGCTAAAAGTTACAGGTGAGCTTGAGCCATGCAATCGTATGGATGAACAACACCAAGGGCTGACTGAAGCTTTAAAACCAAATTGGAGAGGTGGTGTTTGCTGCGAATTAATAAGTGAAGGTGAAATAAAAGAACGAGATCTCGTTACTTTGATTAATAAGTAGACTCCACTCGGAATCCAATTATACATACGTCATCTACTTGTTCCAATGAGCCTTTCCAATTGTTGAACAATACGTCAAGGCGTTCTCTTTGTTCATCCATAGATAAATCAACCATTTTCAAAAGTTCTTGCTTAAATGGTTTGTACTTAAACTTCTTCCCTCCTTTTTTTCGAGCAGCTTCGTTCTCTCCACCAAACTGGTCAGCAAATCCATCCGTTGAGATATAAACTGTATCACCTTTGCAAAGCGTAATTTCGTTTCTCGTAAATTCCTTTAGTTGAGCGTACTTCCCTACAGGTTGTTTATCTCCTTTTATTTCAATCAATGAATGCTTATCCCCTTGAATGGAAGCTTCCTCTATCAAGTTTTTGAAATGTTCATTCTTACGAACAACCCAAAGTGGGTTATTGGCACCTGAAAAAATCAATTTGTTCTTCTTAATTGCACAAAGGGCAATATCCATTCCATCGACAACTTCCTGACCGCTCTTCTCGAAACGTGTAATGACAAGTTCGCGCGTCTTATCTAGAATGAGATTTGGTTCGCTCAGTCCAAATTCATTGAATGACTGATTGAGTGCATTACTACAAACTACACTTACCATCGCGCCAGGAACACCGTGTCCAGTGCAATCTGCTGCAGCGATAAACAAAGCATCATCCTTTACCTCAAACCAATGAAAGTCGCCGCTTACAATGTCCTTAGGCTTGAATAGCAAAAAACTGTTTGGTAAATATTTGTTTACATAATCTGTTGTTGGAAGAATCGCTGTCTGCAACCGCTTTGCATAATTAATGGAATCGGAGATCGATCGGTTCTTCTCTTCTACAATCTCCTTCTGTTCATTAATCATATGATTCTTATCTGAAAGAATTTCGTTCACCCGCTTGCTACGCCTATTAGATTGAATAAAGTAGAAGAGTGAAACGAGGACAATTATTAACCCGATTACACTGAGATAAATGTAATTCTGTTGAACATTGATGTCCTCCTGATGTTTCAAGCGCTCCAGCGCAAAACCATTCTCCAACTCAAAGCGAATATCTTGTGCAATTAAATCATTCGACCTTTTCTTCTCATCCGAAACAGCTTTCAATTCAAGAAAATTTTCTAAAGCGAAATAAGCCGAATCGTATTGACCGATACGCGAATTATATCTTGAGTATAAATGAAAATAACGCTCTTGAACAAAATCGATCTCACCTTCCTCTATATGCTTATAAATATGTTCCAACAATTTACTCAAGCTATCTGTCGACAATTCATCAAATTGACTTTCACCTATATCAATAAGCAACTTAGTCTCTCCATCAATGTCTCCTCGACTTTGGAAAATATCCAATGCTTCTTGGAGCATTTCCCTACGTTTGGCTTTCGACAAGCCAGAATTTTTTGTCGTTGCGTACGCATGAAGTGTAGAAGCCAATCCTATCGGATAATCATGGTTCTCATATATTTTCAGCGCTTTTTTAAAAAAATAAATGGCGCTGTCAACCTGATTCATTTCTTTATGAATTGCTGCCAACGTATTGTAGGAAATCGCTACCCCTACAAAATTATCTCGTTTCAACTCAAATCCAATACTTTTGTATTCGTACTCAAGCGCCTTTTCGTATAGTTCAATATTCTGATAGATATTGGCGATGTTGTGCAAAGCATAGGTTCTCCCTTCTTCAGCCCAATTTAAACGCTCTTCATCTGGATTGCTTGCAATAATCTTGTCGTTTGCCGAAAGTGACAATTGTTGATATTTCAAACTCTTTCGGTACTCATCCATATCTAAGTACGAATTCCCCAGATTTCCATATGCATCAGCCACACCTTGTTCGCTTCCAGCTTTTCTTAAATAGGCGAGCGAAGAATAAAACTGTTCATTGGCCTCTTTAAACCTTGAGCAATCCTGAAAAAACCAGCCTTTAAACTGATGCGCCCTTCCTATCAGATCATTGTCTTTTGTTTTGTATGCAAAGTAAATTGCCGAATCAGAATACATTCTGGCCTTCAAGGTATCTTGATACTCGTACTTCTGAAACAATTTGAAATAGCGCTTTGCAAGTGTAGAATCCTTTTTAAACTGATTATTCTGTGAATGACTATCCGTCGCAACAAATAGTAAAACCAATAATATGTAGAAGTTTAGTTGGCGCACCTAACAAATATAGCATTCTCAGTTTATTATTAGAATTCCCATTATTCCCAAAAATCGTATCCCTTGAAACAACTCTTTGATCATTATTTACGTATTATTAATATAGTGTTAACATAAACGGTCTAAAACTTATGCGTCGACTTCTCTCGGTTTCTTCCTTTCTTTTATTTATCGCACTCTGTATTTCTAATGTGACCAATGCTCAATCATGGGAATGGCTTGTAAAAGCGGGTGGCCTTAAATCAGACAAGGGAACAACCATTGTTACAGATCCAGATGGGAATATCTTTATAACAGGTTATTACAATGAGCAAGCAGATTTCGGCCCATTTAACACTGGATTTTCCTTTCAGAGTAGTAAAGAGACTTTCATAGCAAAACTAGATCCTCAAGGTAATTTTTTATGGGTAAAGAATGGTATTAACTATTACGACGATCGTGGTTTAGGACTTTGCGTCGACCCTCAAGGAAACGTCTATGTTACGGGGACATGCTGGGGTGGTTTGCAATGGGGCTCTTTAAACGTCTACAACCCTTCGTCATACACGGATCAAATTTATATTACAAAGTTGGATACCGATGGAAATGAAATTTGGATGAAAAATGCAGGAGTTGAGGCAGGGTCAGGTTGGTACAATGACGATCATGGCCAAGACTTGGTTTCTGACAGTCAGGGAAACATCTTCGTTACTGGGTTTATCTCAAACAATGACTTTACTCCTAATACAGCCTATTTTGATGCAATTCAAATTCCACTTGATGCAAACGACTCGTTGGCATACGTTGCTAAACTATCCAATGACGGCGATTGGCAATGGGTTGAAGTCTTTGATGGAATCTACGGTTACCGCGACAATGGAATCGGCATGGATGACGAAGACAATGTATATGTGGCAGGAGGATTTAAAGGAACAAGTGATATCGGTGGAACAATTTTGAATAGTACGTACGGTAGTTTAGACATCTACGTTGCCAAGTGGGACAATGATGGAAATTTTCAATTTGTTGAACAAATAGGTGATTCTTTGGATGCCAGGGCCGATCAGATCGCTTATGGGAATGATGGACACATGTACGTCACTGGTGAATTTAGGACAGAAGTTTTTTTTGGAACAGATGATTTGAACAACTATGGGTCTCCTGGCGATAAAGACATATTCGTTTCCAAAATGACAAAAGACGGTGATTGGGTTTGGGCAACCAAAGCTGGTTCTAAAAAAAGTGGTGATCGTGGTATGGGAATTTGCGCAAATAATCAAGGCAATATCTTCGTCTCTGGACAATATAGAGGAAATGCAAAATTTGGAGACATTGAAGTGGACGCTGGAACTGACAGTACGCAACTCTATGTTGCGATGATCAACACGGATGGTGTTTGGCAGTGGGTATTAGAAGGTGGTGGCCCCTTTAATGACAGAGCTGCGTCAGTTGCTGTTGATTCGGCATGTAACGTATATATTACTGGATTTTTCAAGCAAGACATGGCACTTGACACCTTCTCACTTGTAAGTTCTGGGACGAATGATAACGATTTGTTCGTTGCAAAGGTTGTAGACGCTTGCGAAGGAAATGGCAATCCTCCTCCCCCACCAGTTGATGACGAAGAGGATGTTTTCAACTTCCAACCAACGAATATTTTCACTCCAAATTCAGATGGCACAAATGACCTTCTTGTATTCTGCGATGGTTGCAATATTAAAGGTGAAGTTGTCATTCTAAACAGATGGGGAAATGTCGTTTTCGAAACAAATGACATAACGATTCCATGGGATGGAAACAATAAAAGTGGACAACCCGTTGTCGATGGCACCTACTACTATCACATAGAGGTACAGTACAAAACAGGGCAGAAAGAAGTGAAAAGTGGATTCATCACGCTTATGCACTAAATCCGTTATGGCATAATCATTGCAAAACGACAAGCAATTAATTAATGCTTGTTATGAAACGATTATTCACACTACTCATTGTTCGCCCAACTTCCATTGGAACGACTCAGAAATTCAAAGTATTAAATCCTGATCATCAAAGTATTGTCAAAATTGAAACCTCACTCCTGAGGCATCTCCTTTTTAGAAAAAATGTAAAACTTAGCGAAAGCTCATTCTCAAATAATCACTAATTTTAAAAAAATCAAAAACATGAAAAGAAAGACTACATTGTCTCTATTAGCCGTTTTAATTCTAGGAGCACCTTCGCTAATTGCGCAGGGAGTTGAGGATTACGAGCGCGTCTATTATTCGAACCCAGAACCGATTGAAGTTGAAGACGGATCCTTTAAGTTCGAGCTTGGATCTAAAAATGGCGTTGCACAGGCAGATCATAACAAGTTTGGTTTAACCATTCAAAATAACTCAAACGACTTCATTTACTATGATTCTAAGGAAACTTCGTTTAAATACAGTTTTGGCGATAAGCGCCCAACTGTGAAGCCATTTTACATCAGTCCAAATGATTCGAAAACGAAAACCTTAATGGTTAACGGAGGCGACCAATTCCGTCAAAAGGAGTTTGCCGTTGAAGTAGGTGGACTGTACAGAATTCCTGTAGATGGAACTGTTGAAGAGGCTCCTGAATTTCAATTGCCAGCGTCGTCCAATAACTTCACTTCTGGAAACTTCAAAGTGATCTTGAAAAAGTATGACGCAAGTACGCGTGAAGCAAAGGCACAGTTTGAAGTAACTTACCTGGGTGATGATCTTGCAATTGTTGATGCTTCTAATCTTTCAGTACGTGCTAAACGTAAGAAGTCGGAGGAAGAGGTTGTGTACGCAAATGACGACACGAAATCAAAAGCAAACATTCTGAAAAAAGGCGACAAGCTGAAGTTCAACGCCGTTTTCCATATTGACGGACGTATTGTTGACATGCAATTTGCTACGATGCACATTATTTGGAACGGTACTTTTGTGGAAACAAAAGCAATTCCAATCGCGGCAGAAACAATCAACTTCACAATGGACGAAGCCTTGACAAGAGAAAAGAAATAATATTCTAACTTCATAATTGATGGGAAGGATTCTAATATTCTTCCCATTTTTTGTTCTCTGCCACTGCCAATATTCGTATTTTAGATTCAATGGAAAACCTGAAAGATCAATTTTTACTAAGTAAGGAATTTAGACACTTAAACCACGGTTCATTTGGCGCTTGTCCGCAACCTATTTTCGAAGATTATCAGCAGTGGCAACTTCAGTTGGAGCGCGATCCTGTAGATTTTTTCGTGAATCGTGGAAATGTACATCTTCAAGAAGCTAAAGAAGCATTAGGTGAGTATATTGGCTGTGACGCCGATGATTTGGTACTTACTACCAATCCAACCTATGCGATTAACATTATCGCCAAAAGTCTTGATCTTAAATCGGGAGATGAAATCCTAGCAACAAATCATGAATATGGCGCGCTCGACAAGACGTGGAAATACTATTGTAACAAAGCAGGAGCAAAATATATTCAACAGGAAATACCAATACCTCTTCATTCAAAAGAGGAATTCATAGAAGCCTTTTGGAAAGGGCATTCAACGAACACCAAAGCCATCTTTATTAGTCAAATCACAAGTATGTCGGCGACCATTTTTCCTGTTGCTGAAATTTGTGAACGAGCAAAAGAACTTGGCTTGTTGACAATTGTAGATGGTGCGCACGTTCCTGGACACATCCCTCTTGACCTTCGTGCACTCAAAGCGGATATTTATACGGGAGCCTGTCACAAATGGATGCTAACACCCAAAGGATGCTCCTTCCTTTATGCTTCAAAGAAGGTTCAAAATGATTTCGATCCTGTTATTGTAAGTTGGGGATATGATGCTGAGGTACCAGGTAAATCCAAATTTCTGGATTACCATCAGGTTCAAGGAACACGCGATTACTCCGCTTTCCTGACCATTCCTGCAGCCATTAAATTTCTAAAAAACAATAATTGGGAGCAAGTCTCTGCAAGAGCTAAAGAACTCATTCTTGCCAATTATCAAGACCTCTGTGATATATTTGGAACAGAACCTGTTTGTCCCGTCACTAGAGAATTTCTCGGCCAAATCTGTAGCATTCCTGTTCCCACAGACGATCCAATTCCGTTGAAAGCCCTATTGTTCGAAAAGTATAAAATTGAAATCCCCGTTTTTAAATTGAACGGTCAAGTATATGTGCGTCTTTCAACGCAAGCATATGTAACACAAGAAGATATTGATTACCTTAAAGCGAGTTTGATCGAAATTCGTGACTCGGGAACACTATAGATTAACAAAAACTAAACAGATGAAAATACAATTATTAACCGCTTGCATACTTCTAGCATTCGCAAGCTTTGGACAAGAAAAAAGAGAAATGAAGAAGTCGAATATTACGACTTGCTTACTAGTAGAAAAGGCCTTTGTGAAGAAAAACGGAGAACCAACAGACACGAAAGAACTCTATCTGCGATGCTCAGTTCAAGATTATTTCATTAAAATTTGTGAGAGTGATGTGACCCGCAAAGATTTGGAAGAATACCTAGATCGTGGAATTGCTGTAACCATGGAGATCATGGAAGGAGAATGGGACTCATGCCCTGACGATAAATATCAAGTTCAAAGCAGAGTTGGAACATACATCATTATCAAAAGCATCGAAAAGTAATGATTGTCTCGCTGAAGCAACTCTTTACGAAAAATTTGGATATGCTAGCGAAAGAGATTTCTGCATATTCCAACGAAGAAAAACTATGGATCAAAGAAGGTGAAGTAAACAATTCTGCTGGAACGCTTTGCCTCCACTTGTGTGGTAACTTGCAACACTTTATTGGAGCTACTCTTGGAAACTCTGGTTATGTCCGAGATCGAAAACGTGAATTTTCGGAAAGACTTTCTCGCGCTGAGCTTCTCGCCAAAATTGAAAGAGTAAAAACAGTTATCGACCAAGTCTTAACCACAGTCACTCAAGAACAGCTGAAAGAAACCTATCCCATTGAAGTGTTCGGACACCCTATGACGGTTGAATACTTCCTCATTCATTTGCAAGGACATCTCAACTATCATTTGGGTCAAATTAGCTATCATAGAAGACTTCTCGACCGATAAACCTGCGATCTTGCCATTCATCTGTAACTAAAATATGGCTGCGCGTTTTTTTTACTATGTTTACTCAGAATTCAAAAAAATAACAACAAACCAAGCATGAAAACTTCCACTTTAAAAACAGCAAATACACTTTTGCGTTTTGTACTGTTTACGCTACTGATATTCTCAGTACAGAATGTACACGCTCAAAAGAAGAAAAAGAAAAAAGGCGACGAGCCAAAAAAAGAAGCTCCTGCAAAGGATGCTCCGAAAAAGATTGAAGACATGATCAAGAAGAGTCAGGCTTTTGAAGGTCTCTTCACGATTTATCAAGACTCAACGAGTGGGGCTATGAAATTGCTCATTACGGAAGATCAAATTGGAAAAGAGTTTATTTACTTCAGTCAGACTGCAGATGGACCTGTTGCCGCAAGAGGGTTTAGAGGAAATTATCGTGGATCTAAGGTATTTAAAATTGAAAAATATTTCAACCGCATCGAATTTGTAACTCAGAATACATCTTCCTACTTCGACCCTGAAAATGCGCTTGCCAAATCAGCAGAGGCCAATATGCCAAATGCGATTATGGCAAGCATGAAGATCGAAGGAATCAACGATGATGAAACGCAGTTTTTGATTGACGCAGATGAGCTTTTCTTAAATGAAACATTCGGTCAAGTGAAGCCACCGAGCTTCCCAGGTCAGACGCCATTTGCCTTCACGTTGGGTAGTTTGGATAAGGATAAAACAAAAGTAAACGCGGTTCGCAGCTATCCTGCAAATACAGATTTGGCTGTTGAGTACGTATACTCTAAGCCTAGTGTGTTGAACGGTGGCGGTAGAGACGTAACGGACGGAAGAAACGTAAGCATCAAGATCTATCACAGTTTGATCGAAATGCCGAAAAACGACTACGTTCCACTTATTGACGATCCAAGAATTGGTTATTTCCTTACTCAAGTAACGGATATGACGAGTACTAAAAATGCTAACTATCGTGATTTAGTTCATCGATGGAACCTTGTTAAGAAAGATCCGAATGCTGCAATTTCTGAGCCTGTTGAACCAATTGTTTGGTGGATGGAAAACACAACTCCTGAAAACCTTCGACCAATCATTAAGGCAGCGGCTGAACAATGGAACATTGCCTTTGAAAAAGCTGGTTTCAAAAATGCCTTAGTCGTAAAGCAACAACCTGATGATGCTGATTGGGATGCAGGTGACATTCGCTACAACGTTCTTCGTTGGACAGCTTCTCCTTATCCTCCATTTGGTGGATACGGTCCTAGTTTTGTGAATCCGCGTACAGGAGAAATAATGGGAGCAGACATCATGTTTGAATACCGTTCAGTTTTGGGCAGATTAAAGGCTGAAGATTTCTTCTCTAAACCAGAAGGAAGTGAAAACGTATCAGAAGATCTTATTCAATTATCGAGTTGCACTGAACATGGTTGTCAGGTTTCTCAAATGAGCGCGGTCAACAATGCATTCGCGGGGTTAGTCCTTCAATACATTGATGGTGCACCAATCGAAGACAGTAAGATGATCAAAGAATTTTTACACTACTTAATATTACATGAATTAGGTCATACACTTGGTTTGAATCACAACATGAAGTCAAGTCAACTGCACGACTTAGCAACCATCCACAACACAGAAGTTACTTCAAAGGTTGGTCTTATGGGATCTGTAATGGATTACCCTTCAATCAATGCTGCTGCAGATCGTGAAAAGCAAGGTCAGTACTACACAATGCGTCCGGGACCTTACGATTTATGGGCAATTCAATTTGCATACGAGCAAGGACGTTCTCAAGAGGAAACGGATGCTTTATTGAACCGTTCAACTGAGCACAATCTCTTATTCGGAAACGACGCAGATGATATGCGTTCACCTGGAAAGGCAATTGATCCGCGTGTAAACATTTTTGACCTGACGAGCGATGCGATTGAATACGGTGTTGAGCGTTTGGATCTCGTAAATACATTGGCTTCTGAGATGTTGGAAAAATATGATGAGGAAAACACATCTCACCATGACCACTTCATTGCATATATGTCAATGTTGCGCCAATATAGAGATGTCTCACAAACAGTTTCGCGCTACGTTGGTGGCGTGTACCTTGATCGTGCTATGATCGGTCAAGATGGTGCTACTAAACCTTATACCCCTGTTGAACTTGCCACACAGAAATTAGCGATGAACACATTGTCTGAGCGAATTTTCGCACCAAAGGCTTTTGATTTCGCTAATGGACTTTACAACTACATTCAACCACAACGAAGAGGGTTTAATTTCTTCTTCGGATCTGAAGACCCAAAGGTTCACAGATATGTACTCTCAATACAAGCTGGTGCACTTTCTCACTTGCTTCATTACAACACCTTGCAACGTGTAGTTGATTCAAAGTTGTACGGAAACGAATACGATCTTTCTTCAATGATGGGCGATTTGAACAACGCAATTTTCAAAGCAGATATCGGTGGAAATGTGAATACCTTCAGACAAAACCTTCAGCTGGAATACACAAAAATGCTGATAGGAATGGTAACAGGACCAAAAAGTGGACTGTACATGCCCGTTGCTCAATCTCACGCGATATACTTCCTAAAGGAAATTCGTAAAATGGCTTCAGGATCATCAGGAGACATTGCAACGAAAGCTCACAAAGCGCATTTGTCGACCTTGATTGACAACGCCTTGAAGGAAATCAAATAATAGATTCTGCACTGAATTAGCGGCACTTTCATCCAAGGATGGAGGTGCTGTTTTAATTTAAATATGAATATATTTAATTTTACGAATCGGCTAAAATGAAACTACTCTACTTTGTCTCAGTACTCTTTCTATCATCGTGGGCTACTGCGCAAGAAACTCCAACTAGTATCGAAGAGGTGACCATTGAAAAAGTTTCTGCTAGTGACGATTCATATGATCTCTTGGGCCGCTGGCATGTGAATTTCGCTTATTTCATAAACGACGGCGTTAAATCAGAAGGTTCAGAACCTATCGTAGAAACTACTTGGATCTTTCATCAAAATGGAGACCTTACTATTCAGACCAATAACAAAATGGAGGCCACCTATAAATTGGAAGGAGACAAGCTAGATGTTACCTTTTATGGAACTGTTCTGAAATATACCATCAAAGAATATTCAGGAACAAATATGGTACTTCAATCTACAATTCTAGAAACAGAAGAGAAGAGTATGTACTCTATTTCTGAGTTTAGTCGCTAAAACCGAAGTATCAGCTTTAGATTGAACCTACGCTGCGTCAAGTAGTTCGGAATTGAATAATACTTTCCAGATACATCTTGAATCCATTGCTTTGAAAGCACGTTGTTTACACCAAGCAGGTTAAACACATCAAACGACAAAACAGCATCCGAGAAATTTCTGGTAATGAAGTTTGTTTTTTGTATCGTCTTTTCTTCGCCAGGCTTCAACTTTAGATTGTCCAATCTTAACTTCTTCTCCCTCTGCTTGAATTTGTATAAGAAGTCGTACGACATACCAATATCAACACGGAAATATGATTTGATTCGGAGCGTATCCTTGTAACGTTGGTAATCAGGTGGTCCATAAGGAAGTCGAGAACCAAACTGAATTCCTACCTGAACACTAAAGCTTTCAAATTTCGGCATTCTATCCTGAATCAACGCGCCAAAGTTTAACAATTGATCAGCAGGTCTTGGAACAAATCCAGGTTCTACACGAACGCTATCAACCACTGTTTGATCTTCGCTAATTCCGAAATTGATTACTTCACCAGCAGCATTGTAATAATCGTAATAATAATCACCAATGATATCCTCCTTCGTACTCAAGAAGCCAATCTTGAAAAATGACTCTATCCCTTCAACGAACTGCCCATGAACATTCATGTCCAAACCATAAGCGTATCCTTTTGATTCATTATTCGCATAGTAACGGGTACGTACATTGTCGATCTCGTAAGTATTTAAGTCCCACATGTACTTATAGTATGCCTCAGCAGTAAACTTGAATGGTCGCTCGCGTTCCCACATGTCAAAATAGACATCGGTTCCCAGAACAGCATGTGCCGATTTCTGTGCCTTCACATCCAAATTTAAATTTCCATCAAAGGTTCTGAACTCTCTATAAAAAGGAGGTTGATAATACAGCCCTGTTGCAAAGTGAATATTTACGTTTCTTCGCACGACTTTTTCGTCCTTCACCATGTATGCTCTTGGCTCAAACTTTACCGCCAATCGTGGTGTCACGAAAAACTCATCATTGGCTGTTGTATATCCTGATCGCGCTCCAATCGTCAATGCCCACCTTGAAGGAGATGTTCGAATTGTATCGGAAAACGTGCGTGGAACTCTTCTGACTTTTCCATCCACTGTTTTTGTTTTATACCTTTTTGAAACGGTGACAAGTTTATCCCTTTGGCTGTTTGACCATACCGAATTAAACTGCAAAAATCCAGTATAGCGTTGAGACTTCAAATTCAGTTCTCCTTTAATAGTTTCAAAAAGAATTATTTGACTGTCATCTCCCTGCGGAACAGAATATCCTGCCGAATCAACCAATTTCCACTCGCTTAACTTGTCATAAAAATCGTCTAGTTGGAAATTCACTCCCCACTTCAAAGCGTGTGACTGGAAGCGTGCACTATCCACATCTATGTATCCTGTTTTAAAGGTATGATCTCCATTGTGATAGAGGTTGATGATGGTTGCATTCAGTTTATTTCTTGCGTGGTTTAAAAAGGACCCAACTCCAAGCACGGCAACAGAATCTCCAAACTCTTCCTTTGATGGATCCGTTTCCAACTCATTGATAAAATACTCTCCTAGAATGTCGAAGTACTCACGCTCAACAGTGTTAAACACAGTCGCATATAAATCAAGATTCGTCTTATTTGAAGCCTTCCACTTCAATGAAGTTCCTCCCATCATCGTTTGGAATTTCGTTTCTTCTTGTCCCTCAAAGTAGACCTTGAATGAATACGCTTCATTTGCCGTTCCGAAGTCCGTTTCCTGTGTTTCAGGTGCAAACCGGTAGTTGTTCGATGAAAAATGTCCGAGTACCGACCACGTTAAATTTTCATTGATCGCAAAATTTGTGAGAAACTGTGCATCCCAAAAAACAGGATTGTAACCGCCTTTTGTTGGCAAAGAGTTCAATAAATATCCATTTGATCTGTAGCGTGCTCCGACAAGATAATTCAAACGCGGTCCAGCATCGTGTTCAACATGCGCCTCCACCCCTAGCAATGACGCCACTAAAGATCCTCCAAATTTCGTAGGTGTTTTGTACGTGATATCCAAAACAGAGCTCATTTTATCTCCGTATTGAGAATCGAACCCTCCCGCTGAGAATCGAATATCTTCCACCAGCGAAGAATTGATAAAGCTCATTCCTTCCTGCTGACCTGAACGTGTTAAGAACGGACGGTAGACATTGAAACCATTGACGTAAACTAGGTTTTCATCGTAACTCCCTCCGCGGACATTGTAGTTCGTTGTCAACTCATTGTTTGAAACGGCGGCCGTTGTGTACACCAAGTACTTCTCTACACCACCTTCCGCTGGAAGCTTACGTAAATCTTGTGTTGGCAGCACTAGTGGACCATCATCCGTTTTTATTCCAATTGCAATAACTTCTGTCTCTTGCTGAAATGGAAACTTAATAGTCTTTGCTTTTGTTCGTTTTC
The DNA here is from genome assembly GCA_905478665.1 of uncultured Flavobacteriales bacterium. GTDB lineage: Bacteria > Bacteroidota > Bacteroidia > Flavobacteriales_D > Crocinitomicaceae > UBA4466. Next base: position 19,316 of record CAJQJL010000134.1, on the reverse strand, counting down.
CTTTTAACACGACTAGTTGTTTCTCTTCCAAGCGTGACGTGCGATAAAAGATCTCAACAGTATCTCCTTCCGCGAAAACAAGTTCATATTCTCCCGTTTCGTCGGTAAATACTTTTGGTTTCTTAGCAGATAAAGAATAGACAGTAACATTGTCAATTGGAACCCCTTTTTTGTCTACACACTTTCCTGTCACTTTCATGGACTGGCCATACGAAAGAAACATAAGTAGCGTAAATATGAGAGATAAGAGTGCTCGCATTGTGCAAATGTAGCTTTAGAAACGAGTTCTAAGACAGATTATTTTACAGATTTATATTTCCAACAAAACGATAAAATCACTTTCCTCTGGATTGAGCGCATTGTATAGAGTTCGGATGCGTTGTGAATAATTTCCATCTGGACAAAAAGAAAAGAAATTGGCGCCTCTTTCTTGAAGCCCATCATCGGGGAAGAGTTTTTTCTTTACAAAATCAATGAGTTTCATTGCTTCTTCGTGCTTCGCCTTCGAATGTTTGAGCATTTTTCCTTTGACTCCAGAAATTTGCTTCTCCAATTTTGCTATTTCTCCAGCTGCATATTGTTTCTTGTCGGCATCTATTGTCAAGACCATATCTTCAATAAGCTTTGACAAGCTTGCAGAAGTGGCATCCAATTCACTGAAATCTAATTCTTCACCCGCATGTTGCTCAACGTATTCCTTCTTGATTAAATCGGTATCTCTGAAAGTATCCTCAATGTGCAAGTCAATTTTACCCATTTTCTTCCCTACTGCTCCATCAATCCACATTACTGAGTTTCGCACGGCTATCATAGGATACGTACATCCAACCTCATCAAACACACCCTTTAGCTGAAGCCAATATGTCATCTCTCCTACCCCGCCAATGTATGCAAGGTTCGGCAAAATCGTCTCTTGATAAAGTGGTCTCAAAATAACATTGGGTGAAAATCGCTCTGGATGATTCGCCAATTCTGCTTTGATCTCATCTTGCGTAAACGTTCCGACTCCGTCAACGAGATATCCAACGTCATTGCGCTGAATCCTCGAACGAACACCTTTATCAACGTAAAATAAATTGATTTCACGGGCCTTCACCTGAATCTTGCCGCCATCTTTCTTTAGCGATTCATTTGTCTTTTCAACAGCCTTAAAAGAAAACTCCTCGTCCAATTCCTTTTCAATGATGGGAGCGAATTGTTGTTTCAGTGTTGGATCATCTCCATCGATAATAACCAGTCCATACTCTTTAAAGAGTGTGTGTACCAATTTTCGAGTTGCCTCGGTTAAATTAGATCCGTCATAGGTCTCTAATAATTCATGAATTGGAGATTCTGGATGATTCTTATAAAACGCCGCAATTTCTTCTTTAAACGCATCGAAGCCATCAAGGTCAAATCGACCAACAGGTCCTTTTTGCTCAGATTCCCACGTCAGTTTTTTCCCGAAAAGATTCGTCGATTGAATTTCTTCAAAATCATGATCTTCAGAAGCCATCCAAAATACAGGTACAAACCTATTATCAGGGTATTCACTGTTCAGGCGTTCACTCAATTTAATGACGTGCAAAATCTTTACAATGAAATATAAAGGGCCAGTGAATAGTGAAAGCTGATGTCCTGTTGTTACAGTAAATGTGTTTTCACTGCTTAATGCTTTTATGTTCGCTTCAACAGCATTCAGATCTTTAATTTCCGCATATTGATGTTTGAGTGCTTCAACAAGAACACCTCGCCCTTGATAGTTGCGTTCTTTTTCATCAATTTGTTTTTCAAAATTCTCAATGGAAAACGACCGATTAATGTATTCGGCATACACTTGCTGATTGTACACCAAATTAAGGTGTTGATCGTCGAATCTTTTCAATTGATTTCTGTGGAATCTAAAAACCTGCATACACAAATGTATTAAGAATGATCAACTATGCGTGTTTAAATTCTGAGTTAAATGATGATATTTGTAGCAAAAAAAATATTACACATGCAAGCAATTATCAAAACACCGAAAGGTGATATGAAAGTGGAGTTCTACGAAAAGGACGCACCAAATACAGTGGCAAACTTTGTAAAGTTGGCAAAAGACGGTTATTACGACGGTTTGAAATTTCACCGTGTTCTACCAAATTTTGTAATTCAAGGAGGGTGTCCGAATACACGTGATGGTGAAAGTGGGATGGCCGGTACTGGTGGTCCAGGATACCAAATAGACTGCGAAGTGACTGGAGACAATCAATATCACGATCGTGGAGTTCTTTCAATGGCACACGCTGGAAAAAACACTGGAGGATCACAATTTTTTGTTTGTCACTCAAGAGATAACACATCGCATTTAGATGGTGTTCATACTTGTTTCGGAAAGGTTGTTGATGGCATTGAAACTGTCGATGAAATCAGAGAAGGAGACAGCATTAACGCGATTGAAATTATCGACTAATCTAGAATGTCCAAAAAAGCGATTGTAATTGGCTCAGGAGTAGCTGGTCTGGCAGCATCCATTCGTCTTGCCCAAAAGGGAATTGAGACGCATGTTTTTGAGGCCAATGACTTTCCTGGAGGAAAAATAAACAGTCGCCTTGTAAATGGATACAGGTTTGATCAAGGACCATCTCTGCTTACTTGCCCAGAATACATCGAAGAAATATATACACTTTGTGGGAAAGATTTCAAGTCGTTCGAAATGGCCGATTTGAAATCTTCCTTCAAGTACTTTTTCAACGATGGTACTGTATTAGACCTTAAGCGGGACAATGAACAAGTCGTCAATGAAATTGCCGACAAACTCGGTGAAGACCCCGAAACTGTTGAGAAATACCTTAAGAAAGCGGAGAAGAATTACAGGCTAATTGCTCCATTATTTATCGAGCGTTCGCTGCATCGTTGGCGAGGATTGCTGGGAAAGCAACTCAGGCAAGCATTGCTTAAGCTGCCCAGTTACAAACTGATGAGCACAATGCACCAAGAAAATTCACGTGCATTCAAAAATCCACGGACGGTACAAATTTTCAATCGCTTTGCGCAATACAATGGTAGTCATCCGTATATGGCTCCTGCAATGATGAACATGATTTCTCACCTTGAGATCAATATTCATCCTGTCCTTCCAAAAAACGGAATGATTCAAATTACTGAAAGCCTATATGCTTTAGCGAAAGAACAAGGCGTGCAGTTTCACCTTGGGGAACCCGTTGAGAAGATCATTGTCGAGAACAGAAAAATTCAAGGTATAAAAACATCAAAAGGAACGTATAGCAGTGACTTTGTCGTGAGTAATATGGACATTTCATTTACATACGAAAAATTGCTTCCAAACGCTAAGCACCCAAAGAAGACCCTCTCTCAAGAAAAATCGAGTTCAGTATTGGCTTTCTATTGGGGAATTAAGAAAAGTTTCGATCAGCTCGAAGTCCATAACATGATATTTTCCGATACCGACAAAGAAGAATTTGATGCCGTGTTCCATGATAAGAGCATTCATGCTGAACCGTCGATCTATCTTTATGTTTCTTCAAAAATCGTTGAAGGCGATGCACCAAAAGGATGTGAGAATTGGTTTGTTTTGCTCAATGCTCCAATTAACCAAGGGCAAGACTGGGACAAACACCTCGCAGAAAAACGCGCCTTTGTAATCAAAAAAATGAGTGCACTTCTAGGCGAAGACATCGCTCCGTTGATTGAAGTCGAAGAAGCTCTTGACCCACGCATAGTCGAATCTAAATACCATGGAAAGTTCGGTTCCATCTATGGCAATGCATCGAACAACCGCTTTTCAGCATTTTACAGACACCCCAACTACAGTAAGGAAATTGTAGGTCTCTATTTTGCAGGTGTTTCTGTCCATCCAGGAGGCGGAATACCTTTGGCATTAAACAGCGCGAAAATTGCCTGTGAATGTTTGTTTCAAGATTCGAAGCTAGTATAACGCCGAAATCTCAATCTACATCTTAATTACCCGTTCCGTCTTCAATAACTCATTATCACCGTATACTTGAATCAAGTACACGCCGCGTGCATAGTTATTCTCAAAACTGAACATTGGAGCATTCTCAAATGTTCGTGAATCAATTTTTCTACCAGAAGTCATCTCGTAAACTTCAATTGAAATCTGATCTGCAGAAGTCGATGAGCTGATCATTAACTTCTCATGGAAAGGTGAAGGGTAAACTGAAATACCATCAAAACCTGCCAAAGTTTCAACACCAACACTTGAAGAATCAACGACTCTAAATTTATCGAGTCCACCTTCTGAAATATGACCAGATGGAATGTCCATTGCTCGAACTTTCAATTGCATGGAATTCGTTGGCGCAAGGAAATCAGACACTTTGAAATTCTTCGCAGCCCATGTACCAGCATCTGGGTCATTTGCAACTGCAAAATCAAGTGTAACTGTCATAGTACCGTTAGTCAATTCTACCACCATTGAATCGTTTGGAGAACCTGTACCTCCGTCGTTAAAAAACCAGCGCTCAAAGCTAATGTAGGGAGTTACATACGCAGACAAATCAAATACTGGTGAAGTAAGAACTGTCTCTCCTCCATCGATATCATCATTCCCAGCGCTTCCTCCTCCGTTTCCTGTAACGTATGCTTCTTCACCACAATCTCCTTGAGAATCTGCACCTGGATTCGATTGAGCCCCCCCCAAGGTTGTTCCATCAGGAATTCCTCTTTCCCAGTCTCCTGTATTTGCATTACCAGATACAGACCAACCAAGGTCGAGTGCAAAATCATCTGAATAACCACTTTCTATTTGGTATACATATGGATTTCCAGCTATTAATAAATTCTCGTTCAATGCACAGAAAGAATGATAACCCCATATCCCGATGAACACGTCATACGTTCCTTCCAAAAAGCTTGGCACATCAAAATTACCAAGTCCATTGGTTGTTACCGTCGTTGTGAAAGCACCATTCGAAATCTTCACCTGCGCTCCAATAACTGGATCTGAATTTTCATCAATCACCTGACCAGAAAGCGTAAAAGTCGTCAAAGGCTGCATCTCAACATCAAGTACTGTTGTAGCGCCATTTGCCAATACAACATTATTAATTGTTTCCGTCGCGTAACCAAGCTTCGTATACGTCACCGTATATGTTCCTGCTGTACCTGTTCCAGTTGCATAATCTCCAATCGCATCTGAGTTATCCGTATCATTCGTCAATAGAATGTCTACCTGTGCATTGTTAATTGGATTCGTTGTTACAATATCGGTAATATTACCAACCAAGTATGCTGCTGGCACATAATTAGGCCCCCAAACAAACAACCCTTTCTCTATATCACTTCCAATAATATTTCCAGAAGGAAGGTAAGGATAAACACCCCACAATCCATTAAACCCGTCTCCCGACATATTTGGGGAAGTATCGTAATTTCCGACTTCAATCATATTCGCTGGATCAGAAATGTCATGGATCGTTACACCGTCACGGTAGTAGGAAGTGACTAAGTAATCTCCCAATACAAAGCTGTTGTGCGGAATCACACCATTCCCTGGACTAGACTGAATTTGATCGAGTTGAACAATATTATTAATATCACTTACATCATAAGATCCGAGGTATGCACCCGAAACCTCATCCGTAGTAAACAAAGAATTACCATCATCGGACAACCAGCAATTGTGTGTAAATGTCGAAGGTGTAAATTGCGTCGCCATTGTTGTAGGAGATGCAGGATTAGAAACATCAACAACGACGAAAAAACCATCGTTGATAGCACCGCCCCATAAAGTATCACCACGAACGAAAGCATCGTGTAAATAAAAATCGTTGTAGCGACCCAATTCAGTTGGAGCCAATGGATTTGTAGCAAGATTTAAGATGATTGCCCCTCCAACTCCATTATCTGCACCAAGGATATAACCGTGTCCGTTTTCATCGATATAGAGGTCATGAGCAGAATTAAATTGGTAGGTAGACCCACTAAAATTATAAACATCTGCTCCCGTAATAGGTCCTGGCAGATTACTCATGTCAATAATTTTCATTCCACCACTTTCTTCATTTGTAATGTAAGCAGTGTTTTGCCATACCTTAATATCACGCCAGATTGACGAAGGTCCAGCAGAATAAAATACTTCCGATGGATTCGAAGGATCCGTCACATCAACGATAGACGTTCCATTATTATTCCCAACGATCGCATATTCGTTACCCGCTTGATCTACATATCCCCAGATATCGCTACACTCTCCCCTTGATGGAGGATAAACATAGTTTGAAAGAAGATTAAGATTGACTTGTGAGTTTGAAGTTAAAGCGTGCGCAAGCAATGCACACAGGAGGAGAGTTCGTTTTAGCACTTTCTAAAGTTTTAGTTTGTGGTACAAGTTATGAAATTAACCCCGGATTTTGACCATCCTGTGAAATTTTCCCTTTTTAAGTCAAGGACAGTGCGGAACCCAAAACTCTTCACTGATGTTTCAAGTTATCAACAATTTTAGGTGAGATCAAACTAAAAAATTAACTTTGTTTTGATGAGTGATTTTATTGTTTCGGCGCGAAAATACAGACCTCAGACCTTCGACACTGTTGTTGGTCAAAAGTCGATTACGTCTACGCTTCGTAATGCAATAAAAAGTGATCATCTCGCGCAGGCTTTTTTGTTCTGTGGTTCGCGTGGAGTGGGAAAAACCTCATCGGCGAGAATTCTTGCAAAGACAATCAATTGCTTTAACAGAACGGAGAATATCGAAGCATGTAACGTTTGCGATTCTTGTGAATCTTTCAATTCAGGAGCATCGTTGAATGTTTACGAATTGGATGCTGCTTCAAACAATTCAGTTGAAGATATCAGAAGCCTAATTGATCAGGTGCGCATTGCTCCACAATTGGGAACGCATAAGGTGTATATCATTGATGAGGTTCACATGCTCTCAACATCGGCATTCAATGCTTTTTTGAAGACACTGGAGGAACCGCCAAAGCATGCAATATTTATTCTGGCAACAACTGAGAAACACAAGATCATTCCAACGATTCTTTCACGTTGTCAAATTTTCGACTTCAACCGTATCAAGGTAAAGGACATTGCTGACCATTTGGCTTTCATTGCTGAGAAGGAAGGGATTACTGCTGACACGGATGCATTGCATATTATCGCTCAAAAAGCAGATGGGGCCCTTCGTGATGCATTGTCTATCTTCGATCAGATCGTTACGTTCTCTGGAGATTCAATTACGTACGACAACGTAATAGATAATCTAAACATTCTCGATTACGATTACTATTTCAGGATCGTTGAGAATGCCTTGAAAGATGATATTCCTAGTTCATTGCTATTAATGAACGACATTATTGAAAAGGGATTCGATCCACACAATTTTATTGTTGGATTAGCCGATCACTACCGAAACTTGTTAGTTTGCAAAGATGTTCGCACCGCGCAATTATTGGAAGTAAGCGAGTCTATTCAAGCAAAATTTGTCGAGCAATCGAAGAAAATAGATGCTGGTTACCTCTTGCGCGCTTTAGGTGTATTGAGCAGAGCCGATGTCGAATATAAAGCTTCAAAAAATCAACGATTGCTGGTCGAAATGGCCCTCATGCAATTGTGCTCCATCAACACGGAGCTCGAAAAAAAAAACGACTGACGGACCACGTCAAGATCATCCCGTTTCCGAATCAAAACCTTAGGGAGAAAGCCCAAAAAGCTACGGTTAAGCCAACCATTAAGGCATCGTCCAAGGATTTGATGATGAAGCCTCCGCCGAAAGTTTTGGAGACACCATCTGGTCATTTGAGCACATCCAATCTTTCCATCAAAAAAATGATGGAGAAAAAGGAAGAGGAAAAAATATAAGGGATCGACATAAACAACATGCCCCACAATGCGTACGCTTATGACGATCTAAAAATGGCTTGGCGTAAATTTGCTTTTCAACAGAAAAATGAGGGGAAGGAAACCTTCTACAACGCAATGATTAAGCGAGAGCCAAAGCGAGAGGCGGACGACAAATACATTATGGAAGTAGACAATCAAGTTCAAATTGACTACATCCAGCCTGCCTTATCTGACCTACTTGATTTTGTCAGGAGAGACCTGAAAAACTTTAGCATTATGATTCGTTTGGAGATCACAAACAATCCCGAACAAGAGGTGAAATATCAAACTGGAAAGGACAAATTTGCGGCACTTGCAAGAAAAAACCCTAACTTGCACACGCTGAAGAACACTTTCAATCTCGATATTGAATATTAAAATTCAATGTTCTTCACCTCAAATCAAAATATATATAATGGAAAAAGATAAAACACTCGCCGTTCTAATTGACGGGGACAACATTCCATCCAAGTACATAAAAGAAATGATGGAGGAGCTTGCCAAGTATGGCAATCCTACCATAAAACGTATCTATGGAGACTGGACAAACCCCCATTTATCAAAGTGGAAAAAAGTTCTTTTGGAAAATGCAATTACACCGATGCAACAGTACGGTTATACAACTGGAAAAAATGCAACGGACTCAGCTATGATTATCGATGCAATGGACATCCTCTACTCTGGAAAGGCAGACGGATTCTGTATCGCATCAAGTGACAGTGACTTTACAAAGCTTGCAACGCGAATCCGTGAGGCTGGACTAATGGTTATTGGAATTGGTGAAAAGAAAACACCAAACCCGTTCATTGTGGCCTGTGATAAATTCGTTTACCTCGAAATATTGGGGTCTGACGATAAAGAAGAAGCAGCTTCCACAGGCAAGACAAAGCCCAAGAAGAAGACGGTAGACACAGTTGGCCCAAGCACAATCAAACTAATCACGCAATCTGTAAATGACCTCGCCGACGATGATGGATGGGCATTTTTGGGAGACGTTGGAAGTTTAATTCAAAAGAAACAACCAAATTTCGATGCACGAAATTACGGTTTCGAGAAATTAACACCACTGATTAAGGCGACAGGGAAATTTGAAATTGACCAACGCGACAGTGGAAAAGGACGTTATAAACTGATCTACATCCGAACGATACGATAGACAGCTGATACAAATTGTTACATAAACAGAAAAGCCCGATAAAATCGGGCTTTTTCAGTATAATACTTCTATTAATTGCTCAGATCTACTTCAGCACTCCTCCATTGATTCGAGGGTTATCGAACGTAATTCCAGAAAATGTTCCTTCAATGACTAGATCTTTTCCTGCGGCTCTTTGTGCGTTCAAATCATCTCCGTTTGGTTCATCAATCATCTCACACCCCACTTTGTTGTCAGAGTCACCAAGATCGACACGAATTTCTAGAATCTCTCCTTCCAAACTTTTTGATACTGTTGTTGAAATGTATCTTCCACTAACGCTTATTTTCTTCTTTGCAAGTGCACCATAATGCTTGTCCATAAGTGAGAACAAGTCTCCACAGAAAATTTGCTTCGATAGATCAATCTCTTCGATAGATTTCAGCTCCCCACCTTTTGCTTCAGCATTGTCAACGTATTCAGCATCCGTAAGAGAAATCCGTGTTGTATTCCCCCATTCTTCACTAACAGAATATGAGATGTCGATTTTTCCCTTTACAGCAAATAAATCACCGATGTGCATCATTCGTGGTTCCGTTTCATTTTTGAACTTAATTCGAATACTGCAATTGTCTACCGAGTTATCGATTCCATCCAACATATCTGATGAGTTCGGTTTAAACTCAACCTCTTCACCTTCTCCAAGCGGATATGCATACGGATACCCCGTTAAGATTACTTCTCGGTCATTCAAAAAGAGAATTAGTCTATTTAGTTCTACGTTTGTTAAACTTGATTGATCCGCCAGTCCAGCTATATCTGCAAACTCAGCAGACACTTCTTCTTCAGTTGCCGTTTCAGTGGTATCATCACCTGTAGTTTCAGTGGCATCTCCACCGCATGCAGTTAATACTGGAATCAATAGGATTGGTAAAAACTTTTTAAGCCTTTTCATAGTTTTCGGTTTCGTGATTATTAGTTACTGAAAAATAGCAAAAATCATGAAATTAAGACCTACTCTATCGGCTAAAACTTCAAGCGCAACTGAACTGTCAAATCAGATTTGGTATTTCCCAAAATTTCCTCGGCAGAAGACCCCAAAGATTCACGATTGGCAAATATGCAAATACCATAACGTACCCATAAGTCAAATTTCCGAAGGAATGTCCACCGAACCATTGCATACGCCCGACTCCCCTGATAATAATACGATGGTGACGAGAAAACATACAGCGCATTGTTTTCATAGGTATAGATACGCGTGTCGTAACTATCCGTGTCAAATAAGGCGTAGCGTAATGCGAGATCAACGGGAAATGACTTTGGCTTAAAAATGATGTCCTGAGTAACGATAACTCCACTTTCAGGATGATTACTCGGTCGATCAATCGTGACAAACTCTACTCTACTCTTCAGCTTTATACTTTCTGACACCTGATAACTTAGGTTGATTCGATAGTTTCGTTGTATAACATCTTCGATCGGAGTAATTGTTCCGTCTGAATCGCGACTATTTTTTTGTCGGCGTTGCTCTCTGAAACGCAGGTAAATTTCCAATCTTCGACTCGGTCTATACGAAGGTTGAATAAGAAACTCGTGTCCATTGGAAGGAGCATCAACTTGATATCGCATCCATGGGAACTTGAAAATATCGACATACGTGTTCAAGGTGAACGATTTTGTAAGGTTCAATTTTAAACCTGCATACAATCCACTCTCGTTCTGCGTTCGACTTGCTTCTGCAAAACCATTGTTGTAAAAGGTTTGGTAGTTTCTTCCGTAATTTCGGTAAACGACACTCATTGATGCACGCCTATCGAGCGAAAAGAGGACTCCATGTACATTGGCAAATCCACCTGAATAAGTCGTTGTAGAAACCTCTCCAAAGAAATTGAAATTACGAATCACCCAACTATAGTCAGCACTTAAACCAACTGTACTTTTTCCTCTAAAATCATATTGATTGTACGAATTCGTATCCTTGATAAATTCCTTATCGTATCCTTGATACACTCCTGCGATTCCCACTTGGAGACTCCGAAGCGAGTATTGTAAATTTGATCCAACAATCAGTTCATTCAAGGTATGCCGCCGAGCGATTTCACTATTCGTTCTGTGCAATCCACCAAGGTTGATACTCTCAACAATTTGATTCGCATTATCCAAAGAATCTGCGAGTGCGAATGAGGCATCCACCTGCTTGTATGACCCGAAAGTTGTCAACGAAAAATTCTTATACCCAAGTTGCACAGCTGCTCCTCTCAAAAAACGTGCTTCATCAACCGAAGTGTACGGCTTTAATGAATTAGCCGATTTTTTCACATTGGTAACATCTGCCGTTTTACCAAATGCATATCCCGTCCAAAGATTTAAGCCTTGACCAATTTGTACTTGATAATCACCCAATGCGACAGCCTTCACATATTTTCCTCCTTTGTAGAATGCATGCGCAGAATAGAAATCAAATCCATTTTTCTGGCTTCCCTTAAAAAACTCTTCTCCTGGATCTTTTTCGGCTGTCACTCCAATGCTTAGGTTCGTACGATAGCTAAATCGCAATCGTGTGTAGTAGCGTGCCGAATTCCCGTGATAGTAACTATTACTATTTTGAAGTATGGAATCGCTGACATCTTCATAGCCTGCTTTATCCTCCAAAATTTGTTGGTATCGAAAATAGGCTTCGAACTTCCCTTGTTTGAAAGCTTCTTTCAATCCTACATGCAATTGATCCAGTTTATCATCGACCTTGACAAATGGCAGTACAAGACCAATTGTTCCCATGTCCCAATATTGAAGGCTTTGAACTTCATAGATGGAGATGAATTTTCCAAAGAGCTTTCTGTGCAACATCAAATCATTGATCTGAACATCGGTCAGCAATCCCAATTCCTGTAAATCTTCAATCTTAGCAGAATTAAGGTTCAAGGGATTATCGAATCGGAAATTTAGTTGTTCAACGATATCCGTCAAATCAATTTCTTCCGTTTCCAATTGCTCTGAAATAAACTCAACACGTTGCTGGATGATATTATCCCTCTCCTCCTGCCCAAACAAGCATGAAGAGCTAATTAGCAAGCCGATCAAAACAATATGTAGTTGCTTTATCATTGCTTACTTCTTCGCTTCAAAAACAAGAGAAAAATGTGGAGACCAACCCAAAATTTGGTGATATGCTGTTCCGAAATCTATGTGAACTTTCTCCAAATGGTATCCAAGTCCAAAACTCAATTCAAGCGGTACTGTTGCGACTCCTGCTCTTAAAAAGAACTTATCAACTACTTGATACTCTAGTCCCGATTTAAAACGAAAGGAATAATCAAGATCTTTTTCTGCTTCTATTGCCAACAAAAATTTCTTTGAAAAAAGGTAGGATGTCCCCAGACGCATAATGGTTGAAAAACGATCATCCTCATAATCCGACAATTTCGCTCTGTTTAGATTAAATACGCTCACCCCAATTTTCCAATTATCGGTAACATTTGCATGAACACCAGCTTCTGCTGTCATATTCCCTTTCGATCCATAACCATCCGAAAGCGTAATCCCTTGATAATTCAATTGAACTCCTGCTGAAATCTTCTCCGCGAGCTTCATACTGTAACCGAGTCCTCCTTTGTAAGAACGAAAACGATTGTATCCGTACATATGTCCACCGACCGAGATCACACCAACTTTCAATGGAATCGCTACTGCCAGACCTTGACTTTGAAGTTCTTTTAATAGGAACCGATTTTCATATGAAAGACCAATACTGAAGTTCTCGACCTCTGCCAAAGCAGCAGGATTGTTGTGAAAAGCCCATACATCTTCAAATGTAACCGAAGCGTTTGCTAGTGACATTGACCTTGCCCCTGCTGGCACCCATCCTTGTCCAAACGTTTGGAGTACCACCAGGCACGCTATGCTTGCAATTATTTTTCTCATTTGATCAATCTGTCTTTTTCCTTGATAATATCTGTATCGAAATAATCTTCCTCATCAATGAAGAACCAAGACTCGCCGTTATCTTCAGATATCGCGAATAGGTAAACCTCCTTGCTGCGTTCATCAGAATACAATGGAGCAAGACTCACAAAGCTATATTTAATATGCAATCGACTTCCTTCTGATTCAATTTCCAAAATAGTTCCATCCTTTAAGAATGGATTGTCGTTCACCGCTGAAAGGTCGTAGCGCGATTTGAAAACGCTATCTCCTAATGCCGTGTAATGTGCAACCGCAGCTGGATGTGTGTACGCGACATAAGCCGTTACCCCACCCTCATTTCGCGCATTAATATACATCGTCATAGCTTTGTTCAGGGATGTTTCCTGATCGGGACTCAATGAGCATGCACCAAGAATAAGCAGTAAGATTAAGTAGTACGATTTCACCGTATGAAAATACGTAAATTTTGGATAAATTTGTATTGATAAACACATTCTATACTATCACTCTACTATGAAAGTTATTTTAGCCACACTGTCACTATTATTATTCTCCACATCTTTCTCGCAAGAAACCAATGAAACAGTGGACATTAACGGAACTACGCGCAGCTACGTGCAATACCTTCCAACTGGATTTGACCCAGTAACGGAATCACTTCCTGTTGTTTTCTGTCTTCATGGATTAGGAGATGTTGCTACGAACATGGCTAACATTGGCTACAATCAAATGGGAGACACTGCACGATTTATTGCCATATATCCACAAGGATTAGACAATTCATTTGGGCAGTCTTCATGGGCAAACGGGACTTCATTTTTGTCTTCGACAGCTGATGATATTTCATTCTTTCATCAATTAATCGATGATGTGATCCTCAACCAAAATGCAGATCCGACACGGATCTATGCCACTGGTTTTTCTATGGGAGGAATCATGAGTCACAAGTTAGCTTGTGAATTAAACAGCAGAATTGCTGCTATTGGGTCTATGTCTGGCACAATGTCAACTGCAGATCTGAATACATGTGTACCAAGTTATGCAACCCCAGTGATGCATGTTCATGGCACTGCTGACGGAACCGTACCATACGCAGGATCTCCACTTCCTACATTGGAATTGGTTCAACCAACGATTGATTTTTGGAGAAACGCACACGGTTGTTCGGCAACTGCTGATTCAACACAATTACCAGATGTCGCTTCAGATGGTTATACTGTTGATCGCTTCGTGTACCAATCGTGCAATCCTCAAGGATCTGTTGAACTTTGGCGAGTAAACGGTGCAGATCATGAATATTTTTATCAACCCGTAAACGATTTCACTGAAGCAGTCGAAATTTGGCTTTTCTTAAGACAATGGTCTCATTCGAGCCCAGCTACAGCTGGAGTATCATCATCACTGAACATGAGTTTCTCGATTTACCCAAATCCATCAAAAAGCGTAATCAACATTGAGTCATCATCTGCTGAAAATGGAACAATTGTGTCGCTGGCTGGTGAAGAACTAATGAATTTGACCATTAATTCTGGCACAAACATTTTCGACTTAAGTCAGTTGAATCCTGGAATGTACATCCTGCATACAGACAATCCTAATGGATTATCGCAGCGTATAATTATCGAGTAGATTTTCGAACTCTTCTTTCGTACTTAGTTTATATCCTTCCATAGAAAGAGACAATAAGTCTTGAATCTTCAATATCTCTGGATATTGTTTCGCTTGCGTAGTAAATAATTGAGCTTTGCTGCCAATGATTTGAATCTCATCAAATTCACGTTGATTGAGGATTTTGTAATAAACCTTGTTGTTTGAAAGTTTTCTGTATTGAGGAAAGTCGGTACCTTTGTTTGACATAATACGAAGTTAGAGAATGTTCAAATAAAACACATGAGCAAGCCCACGAGGCATTAAAAGAGGGAAAGATCGATGAATCTATCATTTTATACTCTGCTGCATTAGAAGAGCAGCCGAATCATTGCGATATTTTGAGTGATCGCGGTGTTGCCTACTTGCATAACAAGGACGAGGAGAATTGTTTCAAGGATCTCAATCGTGCCATGGAACTTCAACCTGAATATGCTTATCGCTATGCATGTCGAGCTTTTGCAAAGAACAACTTCGGTGACATAGAAGGTGCGGTAAAAGATTATGAGCGGGCAGTTGAATTGGATCCAACTGATGCTGTTGCTCACAATAATTTAGGATTGCTTTTGGAACAAAGAGGGTATCAAAAAGAGGCAAATGAGCGCTTTGAAAGAGCCGACAATTTATCTAAGCAAGAAGACAATTTGTTACAAACCATTGATGATTTGGAATCTGACGGGAGCCAAACAACGATGAATAAAATAGAAGAAGCCAAAGCCGAACAAGCAAATCTTGAGAATCAAGAACCTGAAAACAATTCTACCAGTAAAGAATTAAAAAAGGTATTTACCTCCAAAAAGCAATTTGGGGAGTTCCTACGATTTCTCAAAAATGGATTTAAAATCAAATGACGAAAAAAGAAAAAGCAGAATATATCATCAGCGAATTGGAAAGACTCTATCCGGAAACACCAATTCCTTTAGACCATTCTGACCCGTACACACTACTGATCGCCGTTCTACTCTCCGCACAATGCACAGACAAGCGGGTAAATACCGTAACACCTCATCTATTCAATCTTGCCAACAATCCATTTGACATGGTAAAGTTAAGTGTTGAAGAAATCAAAGAAATCATTCGCCCTTGTGGACTCTCTCCTCGAAAGTCGCAAGCTATTTTCACACTTTCTGAAATGCTTATCGCAAAATACGAAGGTGAAGTTCCTGTTGGATTCGAAGAGTTAGAAGAACTTCCAGGTGTTGGGCACAAAACAGCTTCTGTTGTTATGGCTCAAGCATTCGGCTTTCCAGCATTTCCAGTAGACACACACATCCACCGTTTACTGACACGTTGGGGAATTACCAATGGCAAAAATGTGGTACTGACCGAAAAAGATGCAAAAGCAATTTTCCCTGAAAAGCTCTGGAACAAATTGCATTTACAAATTATTTTTTACGGAAGAGAATACTCTCCAGCTCGCTCACCAAAGGCTGATATTGATTTTATCACACAAAAAATTGGTACAGCAAAAGCAAAAAAGGAATTAATTTAATTCGTAAATTAAACCTTTCCTATCGAAGTATGTCAAACATACCAGAAACCAAAAAACCAAACATTATGAATGCCAAACTTATCACACTATTTTTCGCACTGTTCATTTTTTCTGCTTATAGCCAACAAGGTACTTGGGAAAAATTGGGAACGCGTCCCGTAGACCATAGACTTGACAAAGATGTCATTATGGTTGGAGCAAGAAAAGGCGGATTTTCTAAATTAAAGATTGAAGTTCGCGGAGGTGCAGTGAACATGCACAAAATGATTATCACCTATAAGAACGGAACAAAAGAAAACGTTGCTCTGAGGCATAACTTCGGGCCAAAAAGCGGTTCGCGCGTTATTGACATCAGAGGTGGAAAAAGATTTATTCAAAAGATTACCTTCCTCTATGATACGAAGGGAATTACACCGGGTAAAGCAGTTGTACATGTCTTTGGTAGACACTAAATACCAAAGTTTCTATAGCAGAGGAGTGGACGTAAGTTCACTCCTTTTTTGTTTCTTAAAACAAATTCTTACCGTTTGTACTACTTCTTATCGATTACTTGTCAAAGATTTCATAAATTCGAAAGACCAAAAAAAATACTAGCATGATTTCAAGAAAAATTGCCATCCCCGTACTTCTTTGTCTAGGACTACTTTATTCCTGTGGCACTGAAGAAACAGTAGAAACAGGATCTATTGATCGAAAAGTACCTAACAAACAACAGGTAGATCGTTTTGCCGATATTCAGGTATTGCGTTATGACATTGTTGGCTTCGATCAACTGAGTCTTGATCAGAAAAAATTGGTTTACTATTTATCAGAAGCTGGTTTGGCTGGTCGTGATATTATTTATGATCAAAATGGACCTTACAATCTTGAAATAAGAAAGTGTCTTGAAACAATCGTTGATAAATATGACGGCGATAAGGATAGCGATGATTGGTACCATTTTATGACTTACGCAAAATCAGTTTGGTTTGCAAATGGAATTCATCATCACTATGGAATGGATAAAATGATGCCTGAATTTTCGGAAGAATATTTCAAAACACTTACAAAAGCAACTGGAGCTAAAATCAGTTCGGAAGCACAAAAGGTGATGTTTAGCACGGACAGCCACATGAAACGTAAGGTCAAAGATGCTGACGCAGATATGATAGAGGAGTCTGCAAACAACTTCTACGGTCCTGGCGTAACTCAGGCAATGGTTGAAGAATTTTATGCTTCAAGAATTGATGAAAACGATCCGCATCCAATAGAGCATGGACTTAATTCTACGCTAATATTAAAGGATGGTAATTTGTATGAAGACGTTTGGAAATCAGGCGGGAAATACGGTAAAGCCATCGACAAAATTATCTACTGGTTAGAAAAAGCTGTTGGCGTTGCTGAGAATGAAGACCAAAAAGCTGCTCTCGAGAAGCTTATCGAATATTATCAAACTGGAGATTTAAAAATCTGGGACGACTACAACATTTTATGGGCCAAGTCGACTGAAGGAGATATTGACTGGATCAACGGATTTATTGAAGTATACGGTGACGCCGTTGCCAAGCGTGCTTCTTATGAAAGTATCGTTCAAATTACAGACTTTGAGGCTTCACGCCAAATGAAAGTTGTAACAGACAATGTTCAATGGTTTGAAGACAATTCTCCACTCGAGGAATCGCACAAGAAAAAAGATGTTAAAGGTGTTAGTTACAAAGTTGTACAGGTAGCCAGTGAGTCTGGAGATGCAGCCCCTTCTACTCCTATAGGTGTCAATCTTCCAAACAACAATTGGATTCGTCAGGAACACGGTTCTAAATCTGTAAGTCTTGGAAACATTATTGCTGCTTATGACAAAGCGTCTGGACCAGGATTGGTTGAAGAATTTGCACACGATCAAGAAGAAATTGAGCGGGCAAAACTTTACGCTTCTCTTGCTGGAAAGTTGCACACTGCACTACATGAAGTAGTTGGACATGCCTCAGGACAAATCAACCCAGGTGTTGGTCAACCAGCAGAAACCCTTAAGAATTATGCAAGTACGTTAGAAGAAGCACGTGCTGATCTAGTTGGCTTGTACTACATCATGGATCAAAAACTGATTGATTTAGGCTTAATTCCAAATTTAGAAGTTGGTAAGGCTGAATATGATGGTTACATCCGAAATGGTATGTTGACTCAATTGCAGCGCTTGGATCTTGGGAAAAATGTTGAGGAAGAGCACATGCAGAATCGTCAACTTGTGGCAGCATGGGTAATCGAAAAAGGAATGGAAGATGCCGTAGTTCGAAAAGTTGAACGCAATGGAAAAACATTCTACGACATCACTGACTACAAAAAACTAAGAGTTCTTTTTGGAGATTTACTACGTGAAATTCAACGCATCAAATCCGAAGGCGATTATGAAGCTGGAAAGAATCTAGTAGAGACTTACGGTGTTAAAGTAAACCAAGACATTCACAAAGAGGTATTGGAAAGAGTTGCTCCGTTGGATCTTGCTCCATACAGTGGTTTCGTCTATCCTATATTTGTTCCTGTAACAGGAGCCAATGGTGAAATTAGAGACATACAAATTAAAAATGAGCAGACTTACGAAGAGCAAATGCTCTATTATGGTAAGACGTACGGAATATTGGATTGATTGATCCGTTAATCAATATAGTGTTGGGGATTTGAAAGCATCAAATCCCCAATTCTATATCTAAAAAGAACCTTTTGCATGAAAACCAAACAAGAAATAGTAGAAAACTGGTTACCCAGATATACAGGTGAGAAACTCGAGAATTTTGGAGAATATATTCTGCTCTGTAATTTTCACACCTACGTAGATTTATTTGCTGAGACCCATGGCGTTCCAGTTATTGGAAAAGACAAACCTATGCAATGCGCTACAGCAGAGGGAATCACAATTATCAACTTCGGAATGGGAAGTGCTTCGGCCGCAACTTGTATGGATTTACTATCATCCATTCGACCAAAAGCTGTGCTTTTCCTCGGTAAATGTGGAGGACTGAAAAAAAAGAATGCGGTTGGAGATTTGATTCTTCCAATAGCCGCAATTCGTGGTGAAGGAACAAGTAATGACTACTTCCCACCTGAAGTTCCTGCCCTTCCGTCATTTGCTTTACAGAAAGCTATTTCTACAACTATTCGTGATTTTGAAAAAGATTACTGGACAGGAACTTGTTACACGACAAATCGCCGTGTATGGGAACATGACGAAGAATTCAAAAGTTATCTATCAAAAGTACGCGCCATGGCTATTGACATGGAAACGGCTACCATCTTTACAGTCGGTTTCTCAAATGAAAT
>CAJQJL010000133.1 GCA_905478665.1 uncultured Flavobacteriales bacterium | reverse complement strand
CTTTTTTATTCTGTGTTCATCACGAAGATCATTATCCAAAAGGGAATGCCCAAATGGGACCAGTAGACTCACTAGAAGGACGTCAACTTGGTCAGGACTTCAACTTAAAAGACGGTTGGCGCATGTATCACGGGAAAACAATCCCTGGATTTCCTGGACATCCTCACAGAGGGTTTGAAACGATTACGGTTGTCCGCAAAGGCATGGTTGATCACGCAGATTCAATGGGGGCATCAGGACGATATGGCGACGGAGATGTACAATGGATGACCGCAGGAAAAGGAGTGCAACATTCAGAGATGTTCCCACTTATTAAAGAGGATGAAGAAAACCCAATGGAGCTTTTTCAAATCTGGCTGAACTTACCCAAGCGGAATAAAATGGTTGAACCACATTTCAAAATGTTGTGGAACGATACCATACCTGTCATTACATCTACGGACGCTTCAGGGAATAAAGCAGAAACAGAAGTGATCGCTGGAGATCTACTTAACAAAAACGCCCCTACTCCACCACCCGACTCATGGGCAGCCGAGCCGAATAACTATGTGGGTGTATTCAATATTAAACTAGACGCGGGTGCTGAATTTACACTTCCAAAAACGGCTGCTGGAGTGAACCGTACTGTTTACTTCTACGAAGGGACAGATTTACTTGTTGCAGGAGAAACATTAGCGGAATATCACGCAGCAGAAGTTCACCCTGAGGTAGATCTTGCACTGAAGAACAACAGTGAAAAAATCATTAAAATCCTTATATTGCAAGGTAAACCAATCAGCGAACCGGTGGTTCAGCATGGCCCCTTTGTAATGAACACACGTCAAGAAATTCAGCAGGCATTTGAAGACTATCACAGCACACAGTTTGGTGGCTGGCCTTGGCCCGATTATGGACAAGTCCATGACCGTAACAAAGGACGTTTCGCCTCCCACGCTGACGGGACTGAAGAAATTCGATAACTATTGAAAATATTCATTGCTATATACATTGTGTTCTTCAGTTGGTCAAGTTATGGCCAACTTGAAGAGCCTATAAAAATTTTATCATGGAATGTTTTTCTAAGACCTGGATTTCTTGCCGATAATCAATTGGGCAGAGTGGACAGCATAGGCGCATATTTAAACACCACAGAAGCAGACGTTCTGGTATTGCAAGAAGTCTTTCATCGACGTTCACGGAGACGTCTTGTCAAAAAGCTTAATCCTAAATACCCCTATCATACAAAGTTTGGAAAAACCAGTCTTTTAGGCGTTTCGTCAGGTGTTGTTATTTTTTCAAAAACGAAAATCATCAAAGAGAAACATGTCTATTTCAAGCATGCCATTAAGGCGGATCAGTTAGCAAAAAAAGGCGGGGTATTGGCTGTTATTTCCGTTAATGGAAAATCTATTGATGTTGTTGGAACCCACTTGCAAGCAGGAGGTGGAGAAAAAGGTGCTGAAATTCGACAAAAGCAAATTTCTCGACTGAAGAGCCTGCCTACTACGCTACACAGACCAACGTTTTTCGTGGGAGATTTCAACATTCACAGACAATCAGAAGCTTATCGGGCGCTTGTCAACAAGCTTAATTGTGAGAACAGCACTCCAGAAGGCAAACATCGGCATACGGCAAATTTTGATGACCAAGATCTTATGAAGGCATCAGGCAAACCGAAGTGGATTGATTTCATTCTTTCACGGAAGACCTCTCGCGCGAAAATTCAAACATCCTACATTGAGCAACCGATGATTACAATTAATGGAGAAGACCAACGGCTTTCAGATCATAATCCTATCATAAGTATCATTTCGAGGGACTAGAGGTAATCACTGTGATGCATTGCTTATCTTCAACGAGTAAACTATTAATGCATTGCTTATCTTTGTGCCGCTCATGAAAATTGACCAGCAAACAATAGAAGATCTTGAATTTACAATCATCCGTAGTTGGTTGCAAGAATATGCCATTGGCCCCACAGCCCATGAGCGTTTGGGAGACCTTATGCCTATTCGCGGTCAAGAAAACATAAAAGCTGAGTTGCACAAAGTCAACGAGTTAAAGGAAATAAAGACTGAAGGAGAAGCTTTTCCGCGTATCGAATTTGAAGAAATGCAGGAAGAAATAAAACTTCTCCCAATTAAGAATGCCTCCATTAAACTCGAAGGGTTTCTTCGAATCTACGATGCATCAAAGATGGTCAATGCCTTGCTTCATTTCTTTGATAAACGCGAAGAAGACTTCCCATTACTTTCCTCTATTCTAGAGAATGTATATTATACAAAGGAGATCATTGAGGCGATTGAGGCTGTCTTCGATAAACACGGAAAAGTAAAAGACGACGCTTCCGAAGCACTTTTCGAAATTCGCACGAAAATAAAAGCTGTTCGCAAGCAAATCAATCGCAATTTCGACAAGGAGATGCGGCGATTGATCAAGGACAATGTCCTGGGGGATACGCGCGAAACGTTTATTAGCGATAGAAGGGTTTTGACGGTTCTTTCCAATTACAAGCGCAAAATTTCGGGGACAGTACACGGATCGAGTAAAACAGGCAACCTCACCTATATAGAACCTCAGGTCAACATTCCACTGAACAATGAATTGGAATTGCTGCTTGACGATGAGCACAAAGAGATCTTTAGAATTCTACAGTTATTAAAGGCGGAATTGCTTGGACACATCTCGTTAATTTCAGAGTATCAGTCCATCTTGACCGAATTCGACTTCATCAATTCGAAATGTCGATTGGCGATCAAGTTAGAGTGCAACCTCCCATCTATATTGGAGGAATTGGAAATGGAACTGATCGATGCTTACCATCCCATTCTTTGGAAAAGCAATAAAGACCTCAATAAAAAAACCCATCCGCAGCATGTACGAATGGATAAGTTTTCACGAATGATGGTCATTTCAGGACCAAATGCTGGTGGAAAAAGTATTACATTGAAATCCATTGGTTTGTTGCAATTGATGTTGCAATCAGGGCTACTCGTTCCTGTTCATCCCAATAGTAAAATGTGTTTGTTTGAGAACATTTTAAGTGACATTGGCGACAACCAGTCGATAGCGAATGAGCTCAGCACGTACTCTTACCGACTAAAACGGATGAACGAGTTTTTGCAAATTGCCAACCGCAAAACGCTTTTACTTCTGGATGAATTCGGTACCGGTTCTGACCCAGATCTTGGAGGTGCGCTGGCAGAAGTCATTTTTGAAGCACTTTACAACAAAAAAAGTTACGCCGTAATCACTACGCATTACAACAATATTAAGTTGAAAGCCGACCAGTTGAGAAACGCCGTCAACGGAAGTATGCTTTTCAACACCGAGACGCTTGAGCCAACTTATAAATTTTCATGGGGACAGCCAGGCAGTTCGTTCACCTTTGAAGTCGCAAAAATCAATGGGATTCCAGATGAATTAATTGAAGAGGCCAAAAACAAGTTGGACGACAAGAAGGTAAAGATGGACAAGCTGCTGAAT
>CAJQJL010000132.1 GCA_905478665.1 uncultured Flavobacteriales bacterium | reverse complement strand
ACCTTCACTCCTCCACTCCAGAGGTAATTCCCCTTTTCGCTTTTGTACCATTTGCTATTTCCACCAACACTTTCTCCTTCTACATAGCCAACAACCTTCACTTTCTGACCTTTCTTGATAGAAAGCACAGGGCTTTTCTTTGTGTTTGGCTCCGAACGGACATTCAAACTGCTAGCCGTTATCTCTACTTCACCGACCGCCGAGATCAAAGGATCTGAACTTTTGACTGCTTTTGATGGTGCTACACTGGAAGTCGTAACGGATTTCACTCCACCGCTCCAGAAATAATTTCCTTTTTCACTTTTGTACCATTTGCTATTTCCGCTAACGCTTTCACCATTTTCAACATACCCCACATAGGTCACTTTTGCTCCTTTGTCAAGCGTAGCTACTGGACCTTGATAAGTGTCTGGTTTTGATCGGAATCGTAAACTATTGGCGGTCACTTCCACTTGTCCAGAGCCCTTCACCAACTTATATTCTACTCCACTAGATGCGGTTGTGATTTCCTTTGAAGGTGCAATTCCAAAATCGGGTGTTTCTAAAATAGTACCTGTGAACTTTACACCATGTGCCTTCACAGAAGCACGTACGATCGTTAGAATTTTCTTGAACTCAGGTTCTGGAGCTCCCATGCATCCTAATGACCAATTATTGATTTGTCCACTACCGTAGGTGCCATTATTACTCATTTTGTGCCAGTGGGTTCCAAAAATTTTATCGTCTTGAAACTGAACACGATCTATTTCTCTATCCTTATCAAAATCTCTCCAATAATCAATCTTTCCGTATTGTCTGAAATAAGGATAGGATGAAAACTCTTTTGAGGTATCTCTGAAACTCCAAGCATCGACGTATTGACCAGGAACAATAATAGCGGTCCCTGTGACCCCCTCATGTGTAATTGGACTATCAATGGATCCTTTCAGTCCAGGCTTAGTTGTAGCGGGAATGCAGATCACTTTTTTCTTTCCGCCGTCTACATAGGCAACATAAAGATAATCCGTAAATATGTTTGTGATCGTTTCGTTAGTTCGCTCCCAAATCATGTTTAGTTTGAGGTCGTCTGTGTAGAATTTGTAGCTCTTTTTCGCTACAGTTTTCTGCAGTTCATCGTAGGTTCGCATGTCTAAAACTTATTTTCGGTGAATATGGTTTAATCCTCGTGATAGGATTCAAAACTAAACAATTATTGACACGTATGATTAGGTATAAATACCTGAAATTACATGACTAACTCGCGGTAAGAAAATGGTGCGCACGAACATTGTGCTATATCTTATTCTTGTAGAAAAATACCATTCTCCCAAATTCCTACCATATAGGCCAATCCTTCCGTGTCGAACACCTTTCCTCTTCCATGACGAACATTGTTCTTCCATTCACCGATGTATTTGTGTCCATTGGCTAATTGTTGTGTCCCCAAACCACTTCGCTGATTATCTACCCAGTTCCCTTCATAAACGCTGCCATCATAGCTCAAGAACTTTCCTGCTCCATGACGTTTTCCTTCTTTACGTTCACCAAAATAACCGAGCTCTGGATGGAACTCACATAGTTGACTCTGCCCGCCTTTGACGGGTACATAAATTGGGATGAATTTTCCTGAGTAATATCGTGCTGCAGGCAATAGAAACTCTTTATAAGAACGGTACCCCAATTCATCAAATACAACATGCGTTACTCCCTTTTCTATTAAATCATTCAAAAACTCCTCAGGGTTCGTTGTGTATTTATACCCTGTGGATTTCTTCTCACTGTGCAAATAGAAAACAGTTGGTTTCCTGCTGACGACAATAGCTCCTTCAGGAAGTTCTTTCGCCGACCACTTTGCCATTTCAACAAAATTATGGACTCCATGTTCGCCATCATTAATGGCTGTTTCATGCATCTTATTAATTCCAGAAAATGAAAAAAGCACTAGTACTAATGGAAGATAAGCAGCAATTGTGGATAGCATATATTTTCGCTCCTGCTTCATTCGTTGTTCGATCCATTCCGCCAAGCTTACTAATGCTTGCACGATGCCAACGATAAATAGTGGAATTAGTGGAATCAAAAATCGAGGACCTACCCAAATTTCTGGCCAGCCGAGTAAAACAGTAAAGGTTGCTAAGGAGTATCCCGCGACTAGCATTCGCCACTTCTTCATTCGGCTGATCCCGAAAGCGATAATAATGAGTAAAACAGCTCCTAAAATCCAACTTCCAGCTGTGGGAGCTATGGTGTAATCTAACTCTTTAGGGAAAAGAGATGCAGGAATTTCTTTCGTAATGTAGCGTTCACTATTTCTTGCGATTCTTGGGAGCCAATCATCGGCAGACATTTGTCCCAATTCAGGACGGAGCTTATTTTTCAACAATAAATTTTGAACGTAATCATTTTCACCTGCTCCCCTTCCGCGGAGATACCATGGAAGTGCTAAAAGAACAAAACCGATAAACGACAGTCCCAATTGCTTCCAGCGTTTTGCGAATGAAAAATGAAAAAACGCGGCACCGATAAGTGCTATCCCAAGTGTTCGAATGTGAAAATCGAAAGACATTGCTAGAATGAAAAACCAAAAATATCTGTCGTTCCACCTAAATTTTGGATCGCAACGCAAGAGGAAATAAATGCTTAACAGGAAAAAGAAAAGAAAGGGAATTTCACTCATCATGACAGTCGAAAATGTCAGAAGTTGCACGTTTAACACACAGATCATCCCTGTTACAAAAGCCATGTGTAAATTACCTGTCACCCGTTTAATA
The DNA here is from genome assembly GCA_905478665.1 of uncultured Flavobacteriales bacterium. Taxonomy (GTDB): domain Bacteria; phylum Bacteroidota; class Bacteroidia; order Flavobacteriales_D; family Crocinitomicaceae; genus UBA4466. The sequence continues at coordinate 3,469 of CAJQJL010000132.1, read as the reverse complement.
ATGAAAAAGAACAAGAGGATGGAACTCAATAAAAACAAACTATTGATTGCCTTCACGCCAACAACGTTCGCACCGATAAACTTAATGGCACCTGCAATAATCACAGGATATCCAGGAGGGAAATGATAGGCTGTAGCGGGTTCTATTCCATGAAGATCCGTATACCCTGTTCCTTCTGCAAGTGATTTCCCAAGTAGATAATAGGCTGCATTGTCTCCTAGTGGAGCTATTTTTTTATCAAAGGTATAGTTGCTTACCCACAAAAAAGTAACGGTCAAAATCAACAAGAACGCGGCTTGTAGATTTTCCTTTATGTACGGAGATGCTCCCATGATCTGAGCGAATATACGGATTCAAGCCTTATACACTGCACTTAGGGCTTTCTGAGAATAAACAGAAATGAGCAAGCACAAATCACTGGTAGATGAATTCGTCTACCCAAATGGAGGAACCGGCGCCTTTTATGAAAAATGTGCTGATTTTGTTAGGGCCAATGAAGGGACAATCCACCTGAACACGGCAGTAAAAAAAGAGCTAATAAACAAAGTAGACAAAACTGCAAAAGGTATAGCTCTAGCAAATGGAACAACAGTAGAACCGGACCACATGATCTCTATTATACCGCTTACGCAATTTATCAAAGGTTTCGATGGGGATTCTAGCGGCAGAAAACATCACTGAAGGAAGTAAAATCAACCTTTGGGATATTAATACGGATACAGAAAATCAAGAAGAGCGGTCGATTAAAGATGTATTGACTTAATCAACACACGAAGAAATCACTCTCAAGAAGTAATTGAGATTCATTTTTAGGCTTTGTTCAAAAACCATTCATGGAAAACGATCAATTCAGGAGATTTTTCACTCCATCTGTAGCCAATTTCTTCTGACTTTAACTTGTCTATCAACTTTGACTCTTCATCATTTGTGCGTTTGAAATCCAAACTGTTTTTCCAGAGGCTAACCAGTAGTTTATTGATATAAATATAACGCGGAAGAATTTCTCCTTTCTTCATCAATCGCTCTAAGTACTTTCGAAACGAACTTATCTGTGCAGCACAGACATCCACTTCCTGGAGTTCAATAAAGTTCAAGACCAAAAGGATTCGAAGTGCAATGTTCCACCCTCGTTTATCCTTTTCGAGTAATTTCAGCTTTCCCAAAATTTGAATTGACTGCTTGAATCGGCCTTGTTTAAACAGTAAGCATGCCTCATAGTACATGTACTTGCAGCGAATCAAAGGGAATTTGTCCTCCAACAAGATACATTGTGAACTTGCCAATGTTTCCGCTGATTTTTCATATAGTCCACTAAAAAACTGAGCTCTGAATTTAATCTCTTCAGCAACAAAATAATTGTAGCTGTTTTCTTCGAAAAAGGTCATTGACTTGGTGCTATAGATTAGTGCTTTTTCAAGCTGACCACATGCAAGCATCATATCTGCGATGTCGGAATGCGCAACACCCATTTTTAATTCCATTTTAAGAGCTAAGGAATTCTCCATCAACTCAAGTAGATCACGTTCCAGATCGTAAATCTTTACTTTCTCGTGAATAAGTGCATAATGTTCAGACAACAAGAGATAGTAATAGTATTTAACTTGTTTTGAGTCTGTCTTCGATTTCAATTCCTTCAACCTACTTAAGGCTCCGTCAATTCGCTTGACTTTGTCTGGAATGCCTCCTGCTCGATCGGAAAAAATATAGTAATCATAGTAGATATTACGTGCTTCATAAACGGCATCTCGACAAATACGAAAACACTCCATATCCTCTGTGTATTTGTCGTATTTTTTTTTTCCGTACCTCAATCCGTTTTCATTTCTTGCCCAGTGAAGAACTTCATAGAGCTCGTCATAAAGCTCATATTGCTTACCACGATCAATGACATATTCGAGGAGTTTACGCCCATCTGCCTCCAAACCCTTGGAGAATAAAACATAGGTTTGAAGAATCTTCTTTCGTGATGAAACTTGTTGTATAAAAACATCACTAAAACCCTTTCCTTCCTTGATATTAACATCCAAAATAAGCGACTCAAACAAGAGATCTTTAAATCGCGTTAATGCTTTATAAAATGCTTGATCCGTCATTTCCGGATCTAGACATTTCTTTAGTTCAACGACACAAATGTCGGGGTTCTCAATTAGTGCTTTGGTGATATTAACGTTGTGACCGTCTTTATTTTGTTTCTGTGTGACTTGAGAGAATCGCTGAATAATGGATCGCTCTCTTCTATCAAATGTAGAAAGGATTTCTTTAATGTGAGAAAAGTAATTGAACGTTTTGACATCATTCATAATTTAATGCAAACTGTTTTTATTACGGGTTTAGTCGATTGATTTCACAAAAAATCAGGTAAGGTATTGCACAAATTTAAGCGGTGCGTCAACCAATTGCAATGTGACAAATACCTGATTTTTAAAATCTATTGCAGGAAATACCTGAATTAGGCCAGTCTCTTGCAAAGACTGTGCACAATGCGTATCTTACAAGGTACTCGCTATAGTATTTGAATTAATCTCTTAATCACTGAAATTATGTATCAACTGGGAAATGGCAATAGCCAGATCGGGGGGAAATAGTCTCCCCTAAAAACTGCAAAAAATACCTTAAACTAGCTTTCCGTCCTTACGGTATTCACGTCGAATACCTTCTTCGATTTCTTTTTTCAAAATCTCAGACGACCCTCTCGATACCGCCAATAATGAGCAGTAGCGAACAACATTCATTATTCCTCCTCCCGATATTTCGTATCGCTCTGCAATTTCATGCAAATCAATCGTATTCTCTAATGTTGATTTTTCCGAAAATGATTTTTTCCAAAGAAGGTATCGCTCTTCTGACGTTGGTGGTGGGAAGTGTATAATTGATTGGAACCTTCTCGTAAATGCTTCATCCATATTACTTTTTAAGTTAGAGGCAAGAATAACTAACCCAGAAAATTCTTCTATCCGTTGAAGCAAATATGAGACTTCCTGGTTTGCATAGCGATCATGTGCATCATTTACCTTGGTTCTTTTCCCGAATAGTGCATCAGCCTCATCAAAGAACAAAATCCAATCTTTATTTTCTGCCTGATCAAAAACAGTAGACAAATTCTTTTCTGTTTCTCCAATGTACTTGGAAACAATCATAGAAAGGTCTATCCTGAACATCGGTTTATTTACCAATTTGGCAACGAGAGTTGCTGTTAGAGTTTTACCCGTTCCAGGAGGCCCGTAAAAGAGTGAAAGGTAACCAGGTTTTAATTTTCTTCCGAGTCCCCAATCTTCCATCACAGTTTTACCGTGCTCGATCCATGTCTTAAGTTCTCCTATTTCTCGTTGAGTCCGAACGCTTAACACTAAATCTTCCCATTCATACTTGGTTGTGATCTCCTTTGCGGGAAAGTCTTTTCCGAAAACAGGCTTTCTTACTTCTCCAGAAGTGAATAAATCAATAAACTCTCGTGAAGGTACTAAAGCGC